>PCAT01000056.1 GCA_002730655.1 Balneola sp. | reverse complement strand
TCGAGCTAATCATATTATCAATGCCTACAATTTGGCTCAACATAGCTTATTATGAATTCAAAAAAGCAACTCGGGTTAGTATATTCAGTGAAAGAACCGAAAAAAAAGTCGGTAATACGGTGGTTTGTTGTATTTTTAATGTTGATTCAACTTTCTTTGATATGGCCTATCTATCCTTTAGTTGGATCAATTGAACCTATAGTATTTGGAATACCTTTTTCAATTGCTTGGGTTTTGCTCTGTTTGTTGTTAAGTTTTTCTGGGCTTTTGGCCTTTTTTATATGGGAGAATCAGCAAAGTGAACGTACAGATTATAAGATCCTGAGAAAAAGCCTGCCAAATGAACATCAAAATCTTAGGCCCACCTCTAGGAGTCAAGACTCATGAATGATACTTGGATTATAGTAGGTATTTCCATGGGCTATCTGCTTCTTAGTTTGGTGATGGGGATTCTGCCAGGATTAAAGGTAACTAAGAGCTCTGAAGGTTACGTTGCGGGTGACCGCTCTATGAATTTATTACTCCTTTATTTTGTATTAGGAGCCTCTATCTTTTCTTCCTTTGCATTTCTTGGAGGACCAGGGTGGGCCTACTCTAGAGGTGTTGCTGCTCTGTATATAATTGCCTATGGAACATTGGGAATGGTACCCCTCTATTTTTTCGGCCCAAGGGCACGAAGAATGGGTGTTAAATATGGCTATCTTACACAAGCTGAATTACTCTCAGAGCGATACCAAAGTCCTTTTTTATCTATACTTCTTGCCATACTTACAGTAGTAGTACTCATCCCTTATTTGACTCTCCAAATGAAAGGCGCTGGATTGGTGCTCAATACCATTAGTGACGGTCATATACCCTACTGGCTTGGCGCAGCAATGGCTTATGTTGTAGTTTTATTATATGTTTTTTTTAGTGGTGTTATGGGGGTTGGTTGGACCAATACCTTTCAGGGTATTTTTATGTTAAGTATAGCTTGGTTTTTAGGTTTGTACCTACCTAAGGAACTTTATGGTGGAATTGGACCTATGTTCGAAGCCATTCAACAAGAGGGTTTAGGAAATATGCTACAAGCACCAGGATTACAAAGTGATGGAAGTACTTGGTCCTGGGCCGGATTTAGCTCAGCAGTTTTGATATCGGCTATTGGGTTTTCAATGTGGCCGCATTTTTTCATGAAAACATTTGCTGCTAAAGACGATCGAACTATGAAACTAACCGTAGTATTATACCCCACATTTCAGCTATTCTTATTACCCATATTATTCATCGGCTTTTCGGCTATACTGAGTTTTCCCGGGATAGCGCCATCGGATACTATTTTACCTCATGTGCTCAAAAATATGGATTTACCTGTTGTATTAGTAGGCCTAGTCTGCGCCGGTACTCTTGCCGCCTCTATGAGTTCAGGTGATGCAATACTGCATGCTGCTGGGGCTGTATTTGTCAGGGATGGTCTTCGCAAACTTCCACAACTCAAGAATAGTTTGAATCAAGGAATTGTAGAACGAAAAGTGATACAGCTGAGTATTTTATTTATAAGTGTCCTTGCATATTATTTTGCGGTTATCTCTTCCACAGATATTGTGAGTTTATTATTAGGTGCTTATGGTGGTGTAGCTCAACTTTTTCCTTTAGTCTTTGCGATGTTTTACTGGCCATCAGCCACTCGAATTGGTGCACTTGTGGCTCTATTAAGTGGTATAATTGCTACGCTGGTTTTTCTTTTTTGGCCGGAATTAAAACCTTGGGATATTCATGAAGGCATTTATGGTCTCGTTATTAACCTTTTTAGTTTAATAACGGTAAGCCTTATTACCCAAAAAACTGAGGCTTCTATTGTTGAAAAATTTACGCATGCCTAATTCATACCTTATATTATGAAATCTAAGCGAGTTGCAATGGAAAGGTATCAATCAACTAGTAAAAAATGGACATGCACCAATCCGAATATTGAAATTATTTATGAGGATAATCATTTGCTGGTTATTGACAAGCCTGCAGGGTTATTATCGCAAGCCGATAAAACCAAACATGTCGATTTAACCGATTTATGCAAACGATATTTAAAAAAAGAGTATAACAAACCAGGGAATGTCTATTTAGGCTTAACACACCGACTAGATCGGCCTGTGAGCGGACTTATGGTTCTCGCTAAAACATCGAAGGCTGCATCACGAATTTCCAAACTCATTCGAGAACATCAGTTAAAAAAAACCTATTGGGCAATCGTACATGGTCGAACACCTTCAAAAGCAACTTATGAGCACTTTCTTAAAAAAGATTTAAGAATTAATACAACCAAAGCCTACAGCTCCAAAATATCAGGGGCAAAACCTGCCGTACTAAGCTACACAACCGTAAAACAAAGTGCCCATTATAGTCTCATTGAAGTAGATTTAATTACTGGAAAACCACATCAAATTCGTGTTCAGCTTAGCAAAATGGGCTTTCCTATATTGGGTGATTATAAATATGGGAAGGAGGATGCTAACCCGGGTAAATCACTAGCACTCAGGTCGTATGCCTTAGTCTTCGAGCACCCAGTCAAAAAAGAGTTATTACATATCAAAGCAGACATACCTTCACAACAACCTTGGAATTTATTTGACTACTAAATCACTACTAGCCAAAATGTGTAATGAAGATTACACATTTAATTAGATTAAGTTATCATGAGGATTGAGGAATTATCACAGTTATGTTTATTGCATCTAAAACAGCCTTCAATGTTTATTCAAAATTTAATACCCTAAGAAAATATCCGGAAATTGCTCCACTCTTCCCTACCAAGCTTCACGCTTACTATGATCAAACTGAACGGAATTTAAGTCGTTTTGGCCGCTTAATGAACTCAGATGAGATCACTGAAAAGGTTAAGATAGGTGGTGTACAAGATGGAAAAAGCCTCAAAAATCATTGGAATGCCGCGTGGATTTCATACATGTTACAACTTGATGATTGGCTACTGAAAGGTGATTTACATCATATAATTTTTAGAAAATTAGCTTTACAAAGGGCCATTCATGCTCGTTTAATGAATGCACATGCTACTATCAAACAATTGGTAATCTTGGGGAGTGGTCTTGATCATTTAGGGTGGCTTTTTTCAGATAAGTGTACCAGCTTTGAATTAGACATTGAACCGATGATTAGCTATAAAATGAAACTTTTGCCAACACTAAACCAAAAGGTACATTTAATTGATTTTGATGCAATGAACGATTCTCTAGAGCAGTCCTTAACGCTAGATTCTGCGTTTAATTCTAGTGAAGCTTGTTTATTTATTACGGAAGGATTTATCGATTACATTCCCAGAAAAAATCTACAGTCTTTACTATCACAAATAAAGCGTCTTCATCCAGAAAATGAGTGGATAAGCACCCATTTTGATCGTAGCTTATTAAGTAGCAAACAACGTTTCTTTTTTGAGCTTGGTGTACAAATAACAGGAGAACAATTACAAACTAACTTAACAAAAGAGCACATCATCTCCATAGGATGTAACAATGGATTTGTCCTGGTACATGAATGGGCTGGTTTACCTGAGCTGTTGGATAAACAAACTATTCCGATCAATTCTAAGCTAAATGCGATTGAAAAAAAGGTGCTAAATCGGAAAAATATGAATGGTTGTACCATAATGCATTTTAAGTAAGCTAATATCAAAATCCATAAAATATGTTAGCATAGAAAGATTCGACCAGCCTATTCAAGAATTCTATTACCCAAATTTCTTTTGCTAACTTGGTTTTAAACAACCGATTAGTAATATTAACCCTTATCATTATAACAAAGACTTTATTATGGCTATACATGCTAAAACCAACAACGAAATTATTCAATTACAAGTATTTGTTGGCCTAGCAATTATTGGGCTAAATTTTTTTTTTAACCAATGGTTTGAAGCTATTCGTTACTATGCATTAGCTGCCTCAATCCTGATTATAGGCATGCCTCACGGTGCATTAGACCACAAAATCTATTTTAAAGCACTGCATAAAGAAGAAACTGTGAAAACTCAGATAGTATTTTATGCAGGATACCTTTTAGTAGTTGCTGTTTACGCTTGGCTCTGGTATGTCCAACCCTTTGTAGGGTTTTTATTATTCATGTTGTTCACTTTATATCATTTTGGACAATCCGATACTGAACGTTTACCATTAAATGGTTTGATAAAGCAGTTATTTATTTTAGCGAGAGGATTAAGTATAGCTGGACTCATTCTTTTCGGAAGCGATCCTTTTTATACTTCTCGGATTGTAGAATCGGTCACTGGTGTATCGCTTATATCTATAGTCTATAACTTTGTCACTATAGAAGACTTACGATTATTTTTTGCTTTAATGTATCCCTGTATTTATTTATTGGGAAGCTTTATCTCTAAAAAAGTACCCTTAAAAAGTTGGCTAAGCTTAGATGCTTTAGTGGTTCCTGCTTTGTTTTCAATGGTTGATCCTATTTTTGCTTTTGCTTTATATTTTGGATTATGGCATGGATATAATCACACAAAAACCATGTTAGATTTTTTAAGTAGTAAAAATGAACAAGTTGGTTTTGGATGGTTCTATAAAGAAACCGCTATATTCTCGGTAATATCATATATAGGGCTTATACTAATTTATTTCTTGGTCGAGGCATTTGGCGACGAAGCTTTACTGGTAGCTGTTTTATTTACTTTAATAAGTGTTATTACCTTACCCCATATGCTTGTGGTTGAACAAATGTATCGCGCCTTTGACAAAACTAAAATTAGTGAATAGAGTTTTAAAAAAAGGGTAAAAAAAAAAGCCACATTCAATAATGTGGCTTTTACTGCAAACTTAAACGTATTAACGATTAAGCTACTGCAAATCCGTCCGCGTCTGATTTAGCTCTAGCAATTGCATAAATCAAACATCCGTATCCTGCCTTAGCAGCTACGTCGGCAATAGTGTATCCAACTTGCACATTGACAAGAGCTGAACCTGGATCCATTATAAATGGTGCCATGTAGACTATTGGATAGTAACCCCATGTAAAGATTAGTAATAATCTAATATTTCTGTAGAGTACTTTTAGATGTCCTTCTTTATCCGCCATTGCAACAGTTACTTCATTCCAAAGTACCCAAACTATGTATACGAATGGAATAGTACTTAGGAAGCCATAAATACCTCTTGAATCAGAAAGTGATGTGCCACCACTAGTTTCACCAAGATATCCGAATATTAGCATTAATACTGTTGCTACAACTGTGTTAAAAATTAGACCTTCTTTTTTCTCAGCAGCAACACTGCAAAGCAGTAATAATTCTACAACAAGTAGAGGTACTGTAAGAAGCCAATCCATGTAGCGGTAAGCATCATTGAAAGGAGTTCCAGAAGCCACATAAGCACCGCCTTCTAAAACAAAAGCTGCTTCCCACGATCCAAAAATGCGAAAATAGTGATAACCAGCAATTCCAACAACCATTGTTGAAAGAATGACAGACATTCTATACTGGGGAGCTACTCTGTCCTTGGCTATTATAAAAAATAGTCCAGAGAAGACCATAGATGCTATACAAAATGATAACATATTGTAGACAAGGGAGTATTGCTCCATACTTAATGTACTTAATTCCATTAATTCTCCGTTTAGTTAAAGATTTACTTAAATATAACTAATACTAATTCTTGATTAGTTCCCAACCAAACAAATAAGTTGTGGTTTTAATGATAAAAGCGCTTCCATTACTAGTTCAATTATTTATTCTCACAAAAACATGTTGCACAAAGAGTTACAACTTTTCAATCATGTTATTTAAACTCAATTAATCAGTCATTACCACTTTATTGCGAGTAAATATCAAAAAAAAAAAAAAAAAAATAGGTTTTTTTGTGCGTGAATTGCCTCATCATTGCCTTAACTTATTTCATTGCAATACTTTCAGACAGTGTACGTATAAAACCCATGCCCAGTTTTATTTCCTAAATGCCCTTCATCTACCATTTCTATCAGTAGTGGACAGGGGCTGTATTTATCGTCTTGAAAGCCCTTATGTAATACCTTCATGATATTTAGACACACATCTAATCCTATAAAATCTGCCAGTCGCAAAGGTCCCATTGGATGAGCCATACCCAAGGTCATTACTTGATCTATAGCTTCTTTTTCAGCGACACCCTCATACAGTGCATAAATAGCTTCATTAATCATAGGCATAAGAATACGATTACTCACAAACCCAGGAAAATCATGTACTCGTATAGGAGTTTTACCAAGATTTGAAGTAAGGCGTTCTACTGTTTTAAAGGTCTTCTCACTAGTTTTTTCCCCAAGTATTATTTCAACCAAACTCATTACTGGAACTGGATTAAAGAAATGCATTCCGATCATATTTTCAGGGAATATCAACTCTTGTGCTAATGCGGAAATCGATATCGAGGAGGTATTGGTAGCAAATATTGTTTGTTTCAGTCGTTTAGGGTCAATTTCCTGTTCTATTTCATTCCATACCGCTTTCTTTACTGAAATCTGCTCTGGTACTACTTCCACTATTATATCTACATCTACTATCGCTTGCTTAATATCTGTATAGCTTTGAATACGAGCTAAAGTAGAATGTACCTGATCTGGTGTAATCCTCTGTTTTTGAGCCATCCGTTTTAAATTTTTTTCAATCATTTGACGTGCTATTTTTAGCTGTTCTATACTTCTATCCATTAATCTTACAGGAAAACCAGACAATGCACAAACATGCGCAATTCCATTTCCCATCGTACCAGCCCCTATAATAGCTATTGAGTTTATATGTTGATTATGCATCTTTGCTTCACCAATTTTTTATAAGTACAATTTTACTAATGTTGGCATTAATTTTATAATTACGCCTTTGGGATTAATTTCTTAGTTATTAGATTTATTAGTTAATAAGCGCTCATATTAATTCATATATAGAGTCAATATTTTCTGAACATAAATCCTATCCAATTAGTCAGTTAAATTCAACCTAATTATCTGTGTCTATGAATACGATTATAAAATTCGCTCTTTTTTTAGTGTTTCTAGTTTTAGGTGTAACGATTACCGCTTTTTATTGGACTTTTTGGAAGCCATTACCTAACTATGAACAGATCAGTGAACATATGTACCTAAACGACGCTGTTAATATTTACTGGGATGATTTTGGTGTACCACACATCTATGCTATGAATGAATCTGATATGTATTATGCAATGGGTTATGTACATGCACAGGATCGTTTATGGCAAATGACACTTTCCCAACTCGCGATGGAAGGAAGGTTTGCTGAATTCTTTGGCGCAGATTTAGTCCCATTGGATCAGTATCAACGCACCCTAGGATTTTGGCACACAGCAAAAAAAATTGAGAAGCAACTAAGCATTGAAGAGAAGTCTATTCTAAAGGCCTATTCACAAGGTGTTAATTCTTTCATTAAAACACACTCAGATCGCTTGCCTGTTGAATTCGCCCTTACAGAAATTACCCCAATTCAATGGACCATTACTCACTCTATTGGTTTGTCTAGACTAATGGCTTGGGATTTAAATTTGAGCTGGTGGAGTGAACTTATGTATCAGGATTTGATGCAAAAATTGTCCATTGATGACTTTAAGGCGATAATGGTTGGATGGTCCGAAGATTTACCTACTACCTTAAACAATCAGGAAAGCCAGTCACTATTGGGACTATTAGACTTAGAATGGCAACGACGTGACTTATTAGAAATTGGAGGATCTGCTGTGGGAAGTAATGCCTTAGCTATTGATGGATCAAAAACTAATACAGGCTATCCTATCTTAGCAGGGGATCCGCATCTTGGCTTAGATATGCCTGGAAAATGGTATGAAGTTCATGTACACGTTGATGGGCGTAATATATCAGGGGTAACCTTGGCTGGTTTACCGGGAATTGTACTTGGCCAAAATGATGATCTAGCATGGAGCTTTACGAATGTTATGGCAGATGATACCGATTTCTATTTGGAAATTGTAGATCCTCAAGACCGAGGTAAGTACAGAAGAGATACTCCTGAAGGTCTAGCTTATCTGCCTTTTGATATTAGAAGAGAACTTATCAAAATAAAAGATTCCCATGATCAATTTTTTGATATTCGATCCACAATACATGGTCCGGTTATTAGTGATATTTACCCCACAAAAGAGATAGTGAAAGATCAGGTAATTTCTATGCGATGGACCGGACATGAAATTAGCCATGAGATTAAGAGTATACATGAAATTAATTGGTCCAAAGATATTAAAAGCTTCCAAGACGCCTTAGAAAATTATGGCGTCCCAGGTCAAAATATTATGTATGCTGATAAAAGCGACAATATTGCCATGTTTAGCGTAGCAAAATTACCTATTCGTAAACATGACCCGTTACTTTTACGGCCAGGATGGAACCAAGACTATGATTGGCAATCTTGGATATCATTTGATGAATTGCCCTCAATTATAAATCCTAATAAAGGATGGATTGCTAATGCCAACAATAAAATTACGACAGACTCGTATTCTCACTATATTGCAAGCTTTTGGGAACCACCTTCACGAATTCAACGAATAGAAGAATTAATTGATACTGATAGCGTCTTTTCGGCGGGAGAAATAGGTTTACTGCAAAATGACGTCTTCTCTCATTTTGCAGCATCAATAACACCTATCATAGTAGACTTTATTGAATCCCAACAGGAGTATGATTTTAGCATTGCATTGAGTTACCTGAAAAACTGGGATTACAATTATACAAAGAATTCCACTGCTGCATCTATATTTGATGTTTTTTTCCTACAATTCACTCGAAATACTTTATTAGATGAATTTGGTGAGGATAGCTATCGCCATTTTGTTAGACATGAACTCATACCAGTCCGAGTCATACCCCACTTGATTAAAACTAGAAGTAGGCTGTTTGATAATATACTAACTACAGAGGTAGAAACTATTGAGGATATTGTTATAGAGAGTATGCAGGAGACTATCTATTATTTAAGTGATTTATATGGCCCTGAACCTTTCGAGTGGAGATGGGAGCAATTGCATACTATCCGTTTTTCTCCACCCTTATTCAAGGAAGCAGCACAAGATTCTTCTTCACCCAAAGCGCTCAAAATGATTGTAGATAACATCCTAAGTCATGGACCATTTGAGGTTCCTGGGCAAGGTATGACAATAAATAATGGCCAATATAACTGGGATAATCCCTTTGAAATGGTTCTAGGAGCTTCGGTTAGAAGAATAGTCGACCTCGCTGATCTAAGATTTTCTTTAAGTGTTTTACCAACAGGTCAATCTGGTAACCCATTTTCATCCCATTTTGGCGATCAAACTCCTTTATGGCTCGAAGGTCGTTATAAAGAACTTGTGCAAGATAGCTCATACGTTAAACTAAGTAATTGGCGACATATGCAATTGATTCCAGTTCAGTAATTTTTTAATGTATGGTATTGAAACCAAATACAGTTACATAAATACTGATTAACTCCCACTTAACCTCGTATGAAAGAAGGTTTATACTTATTTTCATTCATCTTAATTGTATTAATTATACTAGCCAGCTTTAGTAGTGCGCAGGACGAATCAGCCCAACTAACACGAGGAGAAATACCCCAGCATAACTCTTATGAAAATGTCTTTAATCAGAAAAAAACACCCGAATTATTACTAAAGCAGTTATCTCATCGCCAACGTGTTGCTCAACTCTTTTTTGCCCCAGTTAAGGGTAATTATATGGCACAAGGTGATGACTCTAGACTGGCCATTGAGCGCTTAATTACCGAAGAGCAAATCGGTGGTATAATCATGATGAGTGGAGATATTTATGGTCAAGCTGCCTTAATTAATGATTTACAAACATTGAGTAATATTCCATTATGGATTACACAAGACATGGAATTTGGTGCGGCTATGCGTATTAATGGATCAACTCGTATAACCCCTGCAATGGGTATAGCAGCCACAGGAGATATTCGAAATGCATTTATGAAGGGTAAAATTACTGCAAAAGAGGCAAAAGCAGCCGGTGTACACCAAATATTCGCACCTGTACTGGATGTAAACAATAATCCCAAAAACCCTATTATTAATATTCGGTCTTTTTCATCAAACCCAAAGTTGGTGTCTGAATATGGTACGGCCTTTATCCAAGGAATTCAAAGTGAGGGCTTAATTGCAACCGCAAAACACTTTCCTGGACATGGAGATACCGAAACAGATTCCCATTTAGACCTGCCAGTTGTTCCTCATGATTATACTAGATTGGACTCTTTAGAACTAATTCCATTTAAAGCAGCCATTGAAGGCGGTGTTCAAAGTATCATGTCTGCTCATATCTCCTTTCCTGAATTTTCAGATAGTATTGGTCTACCGGGAACTTTAGATCCTCGTATTTTGAATGATATACTCAAGGATTCACTAGACTTTGAAGGAATTATCGTTACAGATGCATTGGGTATGAAAGGAATTTCCAACTATTTTTCACCGGGCAATGCCGTCATAGCTGCATTAAAAGCTGGTGCTGACCTCATGCTGATGAGCCCTGACATACCAACTGCAATTGATGAGGTGATTGCAGCAATTGAATCAGAAGAATTAAGTATTCAGAGAGTTAATGAGTCCGTTTTAAAGCTTCTTAATTGGAAAGCGACATATGGATTGTTCGATTCCAAAGGAAAGGTAGCAATAGAAGAGATGGCGAACATAATATCCTCTTCAGATCACTTAGCAGAGTCTAAAAGTATTGCTCAACAAAGTATAACTGTGCTTAATAATGAATCTGATATTTTGCCTATTAATCCTTCGCGCTACCCAAAATTAACCGTCGTAAATTTAAGTGACTCAGAAATAGGTAATCCAGAAAGCACTTTTATAAAAGGTATAAAAGAGCATCATCCAGATGTTCGTTTTTTCGAACATGACACCCGAACAACCAATTCTGAGGAGCTTGAAATAATACGACAAGCTAGAAATTCAGACCTTATTATACTGGGAGCCTTTACTCGTTTCAAGGTCGGGCAAGATCTTCAATTGAGTTCTGCACAAACTAACTTTATACGTAAGCTCATTGCTAGTCCTACACCTATCGTTACTGTACTCTTTGGGAACCCCTATTTAATCAGCTCAATAAATAAGTCTGAGGTACAAGTTATTGCCTGGTCTAATACTTCTGTACAAAGTGAGGCCGCTGCCGCTAGTCTATTCGGTGCTAGGGATATAAAAGGCCAGTTACCTATTGATATACCCCCTAGGTTTAAATTAGGAGATGGAATTCATATTCCCAAAAGTACCCTTCATTTTGGCATGGCTGAAGAAGCGGGAATGCAATCCGTAAAACTAGCTAAAATTGATCGTATTATGCATAACGCTATCAAAGATTCTGTATTTCCAGGTGGAGTTGTTGCAGTAGTAAAGGATGGTGTT
Organism: Balneola sp.; assembly: GCA_002730655.1. Classification (GTDB taxonomy): domain Bacteria; phylum Bacteroidota; class Rhodothermia; order Balneolales; family Balneolaceae; genus UBA1275. Next base: position 3,886 of record PCAT01000056.1, on the reverse strand, counting down.
CTCGCCTACAACAAAGCCTTTGGGTATACAGACTATAAAAAGTTAACACCTGTGCAAACCAACACACCCTATGACCTTGCAAGTGTTACAAAAATTCTCGCTACCACAACAGCCATTATGCATTTGGTCGATCGCGGATTGCTTAAACTTGACACCCCTGTGAGTCAATACATCCCTGAATTTCTGGTCAATGATAAAGAAGGTATTTCTATTAGAGATTTATTAAATCATGAATCAGGACTACCAGCCTTCAAAGTGTATGTAGATAAATTACAAGATAGAGCATCGATTATTGAGGCTATCAAAAATGAGCCCCTAGAGTGGAGTCCAAATCAACGGTATGTCTACAGCGATTTAGGGTTAATTATTTTGGCCGAAATTATTGAACAAGTAAGTGGACAACGAATTGACACCTATGTCCGCTCTCAGTTACACTATCCTATGGGTATGTTTTCAACCTTTTTTACTCCTAAAAAAGTAGGGAAGTGGTACTCAGAATCCATCCCCCCTACCGAAATGGATACCCTCTTTAGAATGGAATTGGTTCAAGCAAATGTTCATGATGAAAGAGCGTATTACATGGATGGAGTTGCAGGCCATGCTGGTTTGTTCTCAAATAGTATAGATATAGCAAAGTACATTACCTTTTTAACCAACAAAGGATTTTATGCTGGTCAGCGCTTTATATCCAGCGAGCGTATCGACGAGTTTATTTCTAAACAAAAATCTTTAAGCGGTAGAGGTTTAGGGTTTGATAAAAAATCTAGATCTGGATTTAGCTCAGCAGGCACGCTAATGAGTCCAGATTCCTTCGGACACACTGGTTTCACAGGTACCTCTTTTTGGATTGATCCAGAACATAATTTAGGGGTTACTATTCTGACCAATAGAGTACATCCATACCGGTCTTTTGGGAAAAGAATAAGTAGTATCAGAGCTGCCGTTGCAGATGCAGCATATGAATCAATTAGTAAATAACATGAGTATCTCGTCTCCTCCTAGATATCAGCCTTACTCAAGTAAACCTGGGGTTTGTATCATTGAAAGTAAAGAAGGTAACTTATTTCTAGGTATCAGAATAGAGTCAGCCTCCTTCCCTACTACCATATCTGCGGTACAATCAGGAGTTATTCAGTGTTTGATGCACGGTCAACAACCAGCCGTTATATTTTATCAAGATCCTACACTTAGTGGTCTTGAGTATTGGATAAATTCTCTTTCTATTGAAGTTGAGCAAGTTTCAGAACAAGAGCTAAATGATAAAGCAACGAAACTTCAGGAGTATAACCAGCAAAAGTTAGAATCATCTACACTAAATTTTAATCAAATATCAAATCCTAACCAAACAACCGGGCTTAATTCAGTTAAGCCCATACCTCTTGAGGTTTTTGGTCTCTCAAAGCTCTCTAGGGACATACACGACTTAGAAGAAGAAACCAGTAAATCTCACCCCGTATTCTCTAAAATTCAAATGGAACAATTTAAGCAAGCACTGGTAGATGTATGTAAACTAGCGATATGTCCAGAATCAAATTTTCCTGTTGGCGCCCTACTTTGGACAAATCTTGGGATATTTCCAGGGGTAAATGTTGAATTCCAAGATTGGTCATTAGGGTTATGTGCGGAGAGAACGGCTTTAATAAGCGCCTTAAGTCATGGAGCTGATAAATTTTATGGGATATTCGTACATGCTATTTATGGTGATTTAAGTACACCTTGTGGGGCTTGCCGTCAAATTTTGAGTGAACATATGTTATTTTCTAAACTTTATTGTCTCCACAAAGATTATACATGGTCGGAATATTTCATTCATGATTTACTCCCAAATGCCTTCTATACCGACTTTTTAGCCAAATTTTAAAATTAAATTTTATTTCATTTTCTTGAGTATCGCAGATTATTTTTTACTAATTGTTCAAATTTTTATGAATTCACCCAAAATCTGCTTTTATTATTCTGATATGCCTACATTTATAAATAAAAATGTATTTTTTCTATTGATTCAATGATTCTGAATCAATAGTTTAAAGTATTCTCAAATGAAAATTCATTAACTAAAACATAACGGAGTAATAATGAGTAGAGTAAGTGACTTACATACATTAGTAGAATCAGTATCATCAGAAATGGAAAAGTTCTATGAAAAAGGAAATAAAGCAGCTGGCACTAGAGCTAGAAAAGGTCTTCAAGATCTAAAAAAATTAGCCCAGGATATTCGTCTAGAAATTCAATCAAAAAAGAATGCTGGCTAGTCCTCTTTTATAATACTTATAAGAGCCGCAAAACAATGCGGCTTTTTTTTTGATCATACTTTTACATTGTTGGTAAATTGTTGCTTTATAAAGAGAGTTACTATGAATTTTTTTCAATCTACATTATTTATTTTGTCATGGTTTTTAATTTGCTTTAGCTGTTCAAAAACACCCAACTGGTCAGCAACATTTAATGAAGCGGGCTTAGTTAATGTACAAGAATTAGACTCTACAATTAAGGTTAGATTGGCCTACTCAAGTTCCAATAATGTAATTGGTTATGATATTTATGGAGACTTAAATCAAGCTTATTTGAGACCTGAAGCTGCAAAGAAATTAGTTATAGCCCAAAAAAATTTGCAGGTACATCATCCCACTCACTCCTTGCATATTTTTGATGCCACACGTCCGCGTCGTATTCAACAGCTATTATGGGACGAATCGGAACTACCAATTGATCAAAGAAGTAAATACATAGCAGATCCTCAAAAGGGCTCAATACATAACTATGGTATGGCTGTTGATCTTGGGATTTGGGTCGATGGGGTAGGATTACTTGATATGGGTACCGTTTTTGATGATTTTTCAGTGCTTTCGCATATTACTTCGGAAGATTCATTATTAAGTATTGGCGCCTTGAAACCTGAACATGTTCACAATAGAAAATTACTTCGTCAGGTTATGACTAAAGCTGGTTTTCTGAGCTTATCTTCAGAATGGTGGCACTTTGACGCAATGGAACGAAGCTCCACAAAAGAACAATTTGACATAGTAGAATAGAGGAAATAGCTTTTTTTAAGTAAATAGCGGAGTTTCTCTTTATCGTTCTAACTCAGTCAATACTTTTCCTTTCATATTTATGGCAAAATCTAGCTTAGCCAGCCGTATGCTCTACTATTTTCTTAAGCATACCGACGCTTCCTATAGAAAACCTATTGATCCTTTTAGAGAAAATATTTCACTATATCCGCCAAAGAAGCTCTATTCAAACTACAATATTGAATTAAAGAAATTTAATGATGGCGGAATTTGGACATGTGAAACAAAATCTGTCAAAGGAGAAGATCCTACTTTACTTTACTTTTATGGAAGTGGACTTATTCGAGGCCCCAGAAAACAACATTGGAAATTTATCGAACAGTTATTGCAAAGAGGCGTTCCAAGAATTATTCTGGTTGAAGCCCCACTTTTCCCCTCATTTAAAATATCCTACACATTAGCGTGGAGTTTAAAAGTTACAACCGAGATAGTAAATAAAGTAGATAAAGACGCTCAACTTAAGGTATTAGGGGAAGGTTCAGGTGCATGGCTAGCCTACTATTTGCTTCATAATTTTGCCAATAAAAAGCAACCCTCGGTTAATGAACTAATCCTGCTGTGCCCTTGGCTGGATTACACATTAAGCAATCCTTGGATTGATAAGATTGAAGCTATTGATCCAATTAATAATCGTGCTGAATGGACTCGTCTTGGGGCAACATGGCAAAGACAGATTGCTACTGTGGAAGAACATGAAACTGCAAAAGGTGACGACAAAGAGACAATCACCCCATTAGCTCCCGTTTATTCTGATCTTAGAAAGATGCCACCAACCCGGGTTTATACGGCTGAATATGATATTTTCAAAGCAGATG
>PCAT01000055.1 GCA_002730655.1 Balneola sp. | reverse complement strand
AACTGAATACCATTATGGATATATGGGTCTTCCGGGGATGCAGTATAAACAGGTAATTCCTCTACTGCGCACCTTATTACCATTCCAAAACCATTCCCAACATTAATGTTTTCAACTTTTTCGATCATGGAACTAGCCAAATGATCTGGGCCAACCATTTTTAGCATAGTTGTTTGAACATGAGCGTTGGAGACTACAATTGGCGCGAAAAACTCTTCTCCTTTTTTGGTTTGTACCCCAACTGCACGGCCAGAACGCACTAAAATTTTTTCTACTGGGGTATCCGTCAAAATAGTACCTCCATGAGCTAGAATGAGATTCTTCATCGCTTGGGTAAGCATTCCACTCCCCCCCTTTGGATGCTTTGCACCAGATTCGTGCAGCATAGACTGCCATCCCACAAAATCACCTGTAGCACTTTGATCAGGTAAAGGCCCCGATTGAGCAGCGAACCAGACTAAAGCTGCTTTTAGATGTGGACTCTCAAATGCGTCATCCACTACTTTCCCATAACTTGACAAAATTCGTTGTAAGCCTATCATATGTTCTCCTTTATTGAACATAGAACCATCACGGATTTGGGCTTTAACAATTTCACTTACAATTTTACCCCCTTTGGGTGGGGTCATGAATGAAGCGAGAACTCCTTGGTTAATTTTACCCCAGAATTCAATGAAATTCTTATAGTTTTTTACATCTTTGGGCGCTATGGTCGAAATAGATTCAAGGGTTCTTTCGAGATCTTTCCAAAAATGTATTACTCCTTTAGAAGTAGGAACTGGATAAGACATAATTGGATCCATTTCGATATATTCCAAGCCATACTTTTCCAATTTTAATTCTTCAATTATACCTGTTTGATGAATCATTATATGAACGGATGACCCCACATCCATACGAAACCCATGAGGGTTTTCATCAGACTCAAACATAGTTTCGGTGCGTACTGCTCCTCCGATGTTATCGTTTTTTTCGATAACTAGAACTTTGTAACCGGCTTTAGCGAGATAACAAGCCGTGACTAAACCATTATGCCCCGAACCTACTACAATGGTATCATAAGATGAAAGTTTCATATATACTATTTTATAGCTTAGAGTTTTGCTAAAAACAAGGCTCACAGTAGGATTTAGTATTGCAATAACTTAAACAATGAGTGTGTTTACTGAACAGCTTTTGCTACTATTTACCTAGTATTTTTTCGTTAAGATGAAATTATCTTAATGTTTATTCATAGAGACTAGAAAGTCTAAATTATCTCTTGTTCCCTTTATTTTATCTAAGATGAATTCCATCGCTTCAAAAGGGCTCATGTTGGTTAAGTGTCGACGTAATAACACAACCTTTTCCCTTTCCTCATCACTAACTAACAACTCCTCACGCCGCGTTCCAGATCGGAAGATATCAATGGCTGGGTAAATTCTCCGATCCGAGATACGGCGATCTAATACAATTTCACTATTCCCTGTTCCCTTGAATTCTTCGAATATTACATCATCCATACGAGAACCCGTATCAACTAAGGCGGTTGCAACGATGGTTAGTGAACCTCCTCCTTCTATATTACGGGCAGATGAAAATAACTGCCTAGGTACTTTTAAAGCTTCCGAATCTACCCCACCACTCATGGTCCGTCCTTTATTCCCCGCGCATACATTATATGCTCGAGCCAATCTTGTTATTGAATCCAATAAAAGTAGCACATCATGTCCACTCTCAACCAATCGTTTGGCTTTTTCGAATACAATTTCGGATAAGCCAACGTGATTTTCAGGTTTCTCATCAAAAGTAGAGGCAACCACTTCTGCCCCTTCTACACATCGTTCCATTTCAGTAACCTCTTCAGGGCGTTCATCAACTAGTAAAATTAATATTTTTGCCTCTGGATGATTTTGGCTGACCGCATTGGCAATATTACGTAATATGGTAGTTTTTCCTGTTTTCGGTTGTGCAACAATTAAACTACGTTGCCCTTTACCTATTGGGGCAAACATATCAATTAAACGGGTTGTGTACTCATTAGGAATATATTCTAAAAGGTAGCGGTGCTCTGGATGGACAGGTAGCAATTCGTCGAAGTAGCCTCTATTGTCTACATCACGAGGGATATGCCCGTTAACCCCTTCCACTCTTAGTAGAGCAAAATATCTCTCACCCACTTTGGGAGGGCGGATAATACCGATTACACTATCACCTTGACGGAGTCTAAATCGCTTAATCTGCGAAGGTGATATATAAATATCATCAGGACTCGCCTTATAATTATAATTCACGGATCTCAAAAATCCATATCCATCTGGAAGAATTTCTAAGGTTCCTTCATTAATAAGGTAAGGTCCAAGTTGAGGTTCCAATTCTGCTAAACGTTCCTTAAGAGTAGGTGCATCGGATGTTGGAAGCTCGTCATGTTCATACTTTCTGCGATTTCTTGCTCTATTTGGCGCGTTATTGTGCTGACGATCGGAGTCTTTGCTACCACTACGCTTATTATTTTTTTGATTTTTGGCTTCTTCTTTTTCTTCTTTATAACTAACAACGTGATCGCCGTTACCATATAAGTTATTCGCCGCCGTATTAATTTGAGTTGCCGTGCGAGGTTCCGTGGATAAGACTGGGCTACTTACTTCTTTTGAAGTACTATCTTTTTTAGTTTTTTGGTTTGCCACTTGCCCGGAGCTTACCTCGAGAATAGTATCAATAAGCAACTGTTTTTTTAACCCTGTTACCCTTCTCACACCTAAAGACTTAGCAATAGCCTGTAATTTTGGTAACTTTTTGGATCTCAACTGTTCAAGGTCATTCCAAGAATGCCCATCATTCGTTCGTGAAGACATATAATTTAATTAAATAAACGTGTTAGTACCGACGTCATAAATACTTAGAGTTCATGGATGGAAAGGTAATCAAAATTCTGGCCGTACAAGAAAAGCACATTCATATTCGGCTCATCCAATCTTTAACAATAGAGTAAAAGTAAAAACTTCCAGTAAAAATAACCAAAGATGTCTTCAATTCACTTAATATATATTCTACATTGCCATTATTCATAGATTTCATATTAAAATATGACGGAATATCTATCATAGAGGCTGCTCTATTTCCTTCTAATTTGTAAAAATAACGATCGTAAAAACCCAAAGTTTGATTTAATATTTCCTTGCTTATTTTATCTTTCATCATTCCCATCACAATAACTTTTCTATTGTTTTTTAATGTCTTAACGGTACTAATAGTAGATTTGATTGCTTCTAGATTATGAGACCCTGAGAAATACCATGCATGAGTTGAATGTATGTGTTCAAACCTTCCTGGTACCCCTGGAAATTCTTGAATAGCGGTAATAAAATTTTGTTCACTAACCGGAAATTGATCTCTTAAACACTGAGTAGATTGATAGGTCATGGCCACATTCCAAGCATTTATTTGTTCGATGAAAGATGTTTTGAGCGCGATGTTGGGTTTTTTTAGTATGATATTATTCTTTGAAAAACTTGGCTGTAACTGTTTCGCTTCAAATAAAGGAGCTTTTTGTCTATTGGCACACTCAGCGATTACCCTATATGCATCAACGGGAATATTACCCACAATGCAAGGTACTTTTTTCTTAATTATACCAGCTTTTTCCAAAGCAATAGAGGCTAAATCTTCGCCAAGAATATCGGTATGATCATAGGAGATACTAGTGATAATACATAATTTTGGCCGTAGTACATTAGTTGCATCTAATCGCCCTCCAAGACCAGTTTCAATAATTGCTATATCGATATGTTCATCTTCAAATAAGGTGAAAGCAATAACCGTACTCAACTCAAAATAGGTAAGTTTATATAAATTCAGCAAGGTAGAAACTTGAGCAAAGAAAGCCACTAATTTATTATTTGATAAAGGTTTACCTTGTATTCGAAATCGTTCGCTAAATGAAATTAAATGGGGTGATGTGAATAAACCTGTTTTGTATCCAGCGTGACGGTAGGTGGCTTCTAGTAAGTGACAGACCGTCCCCTTTCCATTAGTACCAGCAACATGAATAGAAGGGAATTTTTTATGAGGATTACCCAATTCATGTAAAAAATCTTTGACCTTTTTTAGCGAAAAATTAGCAGCTTTGGCTCCAACCGTAGAAAATTTTGGAACGCTATTTAAATATCTCTCAACATCTTTAATATGGCGAAATTCATTAGGCATTTTCTATAAGATAGTTGACTGATATATCTTATTGACCCTATCTAATATGTCCAAATCTTTACCGAATTGAATTGTGTCTAGGGAGTGTACGAGTTGTATTTCCTTGATAGTACTTGTTAAAAAAACGACATCTGCTTCGAGCAATGATTCTATGTGAAATAGTCCCTCTTGAACACTAAATAAAGATTGATTGTATAATTCGCGCAACAATGCGTCTCTTCGAGTGCCTTGCAAAATACCACAACTTATAGATGGAGTATATATTGTTTGATCTTTTACCCAAAAAATATTGGCAGAACTACATTCTCCTACATAGCCATCCCCGTTACAAAGAAGTGCATCATCATAGTCTTTTTGTTGAGCCTCAGATGCGGCCATTACATATAATAGTGCATTAGATGATTTTAAAAAGTTCGCCTTTACTGCTTTTTCGGACAAAGTAAAAGAACTACTCATTAAACGATAAATGGTCTTGTCAAATTCATTCGGCATTGCGCGAAAGGAAAGGAACCATGATCCCTTAGAAGTTCTACTTGTATATCCTCTTCCCCCATTCCTCCAACATTGCAAACGTAGGACATGCTGCGTACCTAAATGACCATTCTTTCTTATACCAACTTCAAACAACCGTCTCCACTCCTCCCTGGATGATTGTAAATCGATACTCAAATAATCTAAACCGTTATTCAGACGATTCAAGTGCTCGTTTAGCAATAATACTTGCCCATTAGTACTAACCATTGTCTCAAATAAGCCATCTCCATACATCATCCCTCTGTTTTCAACAGGAATATATGCTTCAGACTCTAGCATCCAAGTCCCGTTAAGGCAAACCCAAGACTCAGTTAACATGGTATCACGTGCTTTTTTAACCTGTTCTTCATCCACAAGCTTTTTAGAGGTATTCGCAACCAATTCTATATCCTTACTAGCTTCCAAGCCTAGTCTTAATTAAACTTGTTAAAGGCTGTAATTGTGAAGAATTTCTATATCCAACTTGTGTCCAAAGAATTTGTCCATCCATTAGATAGACCAATGTGGGGATACCTGGAATTTGAAATTCATTAAATAAGTTACTTCCATCTATTATGAGATATTGCTTAGAAAAATCATGATCATTTCCATACCATCGCTTATTATCTCCTTTTAGTTGAATACCCTCGACTTGTTTACCATAGCCTTCTCGCGTATCCAAGACTAATGCAATAACAAGTTTTGGAGCCTTTTTATAGTAGTCTGTAGTTGTAGAATTAAATCTATTAATTATTTGCTCTATTTGATTCACAACTTCAGATGACTTATCCGACCAACGAGCAGCAAATAGCAGAATGATCGATTGATCGGAAAGTGAAACCAATTGTAAGCTATCCGTTTCTTGATCTAAAAACCCATTTTGTAATACAGAAACATACTCAACTAAAAATGAATCGGTTTTTTCCTGGAGGATACTATTGAAGGTCTCCAATTGTCTTGAATTAAAATTAAAGGAAAAAAATACAATAGCAACCAATCCTAAGAATGCTATCACCAGTACAAATGGAACAAACTGTTTAGAATCTAATTTCATAATAAAAGTTAGTGCTTTCTATACTTTATCGCTGAGTTAATACCAGAAAACATGGGCTATCTGAAATGCACCAATTAATGTTTCATTCATTCGGTTCTTTAATTGTTTATAACTAAAAATAAAATCAAGTTTACTAATTCTTAGCTTAGATTAGTATCACGATAGAATAGCTGAATCCCCATCCACATCATTCACCCTCATAACCGACCATGCGCCTAACAACATAAAAATTCCAGCTGTCACTAAAGCCCATATTGCCTCACCTCCATATAGATATTTAACAATGGGGCCACCAATAATTCCATTAACTATCTGTGGAAAGGTGATAAAAAAGTTGAATATCCCCATGTATACACCCATTTTTTTTGCAGGAATTGATCCAGCCAAAATAGCATATGGCATAGCTAAAATACTCGCCCAAGCTATACCAATACCAATCATAGAGAGAAGGAGCCAGTATTTATCTTGAATGAAATAAATCGATATAAGACCTAGCCCACCTAAAATGAGGGAGATCGCATGCGTCTTTTTGCGACCAACGGCTGCAGCAATTTTTGGCAGGAAAAAGGCAAATATAGCAGAGACACCATTGTACACCCCAAAAATAACTCCAACCCAATTTCCAGCTTCTTGAAATAATGGAGAGTTCGTATCCCCTCTAGCCACCCCAAAAACATGCTCAGCGATAGCTGGTGTCGTGAATACCCACATCGAAAATAATGCAAACCATGAAAAAAACTGAACCAGGCCCAACTGCTTCATCGTTTCGGGCATAGAAGTAAAATCTTTGAATATATCTATTAAAGAGGGCTTTTCTTCCACTATTGTTTCACCTTCTTTGTCATCAAATTCAGCAAGCTCTTCCGGACTATACTCAGAGGTTGTGATTACGGTCCATACAATAGATCCCAACAGTATAGCCGCACCCACCACAAATGAGATGATTAAATTCAATGGGATTTCACCTTCCCCTGCTGCTTTACCCCATCCAAAGCCTTCAGCCAGTATATATGGTAACCAAGAACCAACTACGGCACCAATTCCAATTAGTACAGTTTGAATGGAAAAACCTAGTGTTCGTTGTGAGCTAGGTAATTTATCAGCAACTAGGGCTCTAAATGGCTCCATAGCTATATTAAAGGAGGCATCCATAATCATGAGCATACCTGCACCTACCCACAAAGCAGGAATAAAAGCAGCAAATAATCCCGCATTAGGCATAAGAATGAGTCCCAAACTAGCGAGCACAGCACCTGCTAAAAAATATGGACGCCTACGCCCTAAACGAGTCCATGTATTATCGCTGTAGTGTCCAACAATGGGCTGTACAATCATACCAGTGATAGGCGCTACTAACCAAAACCAAGAAAGGTGTTCTACATCAGCGCCAAAGGTTTGAAGTATTCTACTGGCATTGGCATTCTGCAGGGCAAAACCCATTTGAATACCTAAAAAGCCCATACTCATGTTCCAAATATCTGCTTTTCTCAAGTTGGGTTTTGTTCGATTCATTGGTTACTCCAAATAATGATTAAGTTATAAAAGCGGCTATTATATGATTTTAGTTTAATGGGTACTTAATATCACCCAAGAATTAGCTGGTATACTCATGATATCGTTTCCGTTTGCTTCATAAAAAGCAGAATCCATCCCATATGTCTTATATATTGTACCCACTTCTAGTGGCAGGTTAAAATCTTGAGTCATTTGGGTATTATTTAGCCCTACATAAACACCAAAATCTCCTTTATTTCGCTGATAAGCATACGTACCTTCTGGCGAAAAAATACGTACCGGATTAGCTCCATAAGAACCGTTCCAAAGAGCTTCGTTTCGCTTATTCAATGCCAATAGATCAGTATAAAAATCTACCAGGGCATAGTCCTTCCAATCGATTTCATCTTTTTCAAAGAATAATAATTGCTTGTCCAACACTGCTTCTTGCCCACTATAAACTAAAGGCATACCGTCAATAGTAGCTGACAGAACCGCAAAATTCTGGAAATTATCCCCATACAAATCAGTATCGGTTCCTTTCCAAGAATTCTCATCATGATTCGACGTAAAAAACATACGGTACGAATTGTCAGGAAATTTTTTTGCGTCTTCTACTAATAAAGAATCCAAGCGATCAAAAGTCATTGCTCCCTTCGCAATCTCTCTTATGATATGTGCATATTCCCATGCATAATTCATATCAAAAGCTTCTAAAAGTAATTCAGGATTTCCATCTTCGGCTAGCATAAAAACATCCTTAATTTCGTCTAATTCGAAATGAGCACGTACCCAAAAATCGGTGGGAACCTTTCCGGCTACATCGCATCTATACCCATCTACACCAAACTCGGTGACCCAGTACTTCATGGCATCGATCATTGAAGTTCGCATATCTTCATTGGCATAGTTGAGTTGAATTACATCGGTCCAATCTGTCCCTAACGGTGGAATGAAATCACCTTCCTCATTAAGTACATACCAATCTTTATTTTCTGTCCAGGGATTATCCCAAGCAGTATGATTTGGCACCCAATCTAGAATCACTTTCATCCCGAGTTTGTGTGCCTGTTCAACTAATACTCTGAAATCTTCTTCTGTACCATAGTCTGTGCTTACCGCTTTGTAATCCTGTACCGAATAATAACTTCCCATACTATCTTCATTCTCTTTTCGATTAACTTTACCAATTGGATGGATTGGCATAAACCAAAGAATATCTACTCCCATCTCTTTTAATCTAGGTAAATGTTCTGAAAAAGCATTAAAAGTACCTTCCGAGGTATATTGGCGTACGTTTACCTCATAAATAGTAGCATTTTTACTCCATTCTGGTTGAGTTACTTTGGACACAGGTGCTACCGAATCCATGGTAGAAGATTGTGTGCAAGCCACAGTGTGCATAAAAAGCCCTAAAACAAATAAACTGAGATTACGTGATAAATAAGATTGATGATGTAAATTCATGATTAAATGATTTATAGATTATTATTACTAACAGTTACGGTTAAAACACCTGAACCAACGAGCTCATTGATGCGAGTTCAATTGAGATAGACTCCTCTTTGAAAGGGTGTTCGAAGGTTATTAGTTTAGGATTGTCGGATATATTGAAGAATACCCAAATCGATTCGTTGAAATAAACGCGCTCAAATATCAGTAGATCCTCTTCAATGGTTTCGAATCGAAGTGACCCATAATGAAGTGCTAGATGACTAGCCCGGAGTCTAGCCATACTGATATAGTGGGATAGGCTTTGCTGTTCAAGTGAATTCAGCCCCTCAAATTTCATGGGTCGTCGATTATCAGGATCATTGGCCCCAGGTAACCCAAATTCATCTCCATAATAAGTGACTGGAATTCCAGGGACAGTAAATATCCAGGTGTGCATGAGTTGTAACCTAGCATAACCTTCTTCACTAGGATCAGAAATATTCCGAGTCCAAGCAGCTAGTTTTGCATCTTCTTCCCAACGTACTTCCCCACTGGCTAAACTAATGAAACGGGCTTTGTCATGATTACCTGATATGACACCCATCTGATTGGTCATTCCATAATATCTAATACTTTCTCTGAGTTGCTCAGCTAAAGAATGCATCGATTGGTTTTGACCAAAGCTAGATTGTGCTGCATCAAAGAGGCTAAAATCGAATTGGGCATCCAATAATCCACTCCGAACATAACTAGCAATGAGAGGCCTGCTTCCGTATGTCTCTCCTATCTGATAAAAAGTACGTTCTTGGTTTTCCCTGAGTTGCTTGTTAATTTTATGAGTGAGCTTACGCCAAAAGACTAATGGAATATGTTTAGTTGCGTCGTGGCGAAATCCATCGATATTAAATTCATGAATCCAATATAAAGCAGAATCAGACATCGCTTCTACAACTTCTTCCTGTGAAAAGTCCAAACTAGGCATAAAAGTATCGAACCAAGTAGTCAGACGTTGTTCATCCCAAAGCTGGGTATTCATAGTTCCGTCTGGCAGATATAAATCGGTTTTCCACTCTGGGTGTTGCTGCATCACAGGATGCTCTTGATGCACATGATTGGCCACATAATCAAGTAAAATATTCATATCCCTTGCATGGGCAAGTTCAATTAATTCCTTTAAATCTTCCTTTGTACCCATTCTGTCATCGATTCTAGAAGAAGAAATAGGCCAATAACCATGATACCCAGAAAAGGTACTTCTTACACCTTCTTGGTCCCACAATCCATAGGCTCCCTCTGGATTTTGAACAATGGGAGAAAGCCATAAGGTATTCACCGAAAGGGAATCAAAATAACCTGACTGAATAATCTCAATAAGGCCTTGCAAATCACCCCCGTAGTAGTTTACTGAGGGATGTATTTCAGGGTCATTTACTCGGCGGTTATTCTCTTTGTTCCCATCGTTAAACCGATCTAAAAATACAAAATACATATTCCATGATGATCGGTCATGCCGGGTTAGTTGATCCGCATTCTGCACAATATTCCCATTTTGTATTGGAATCCTAAGATTATGTAATACTTCAACATCATTTGCTAACCAAAGCCGTAAGTAACTACGATCAACAAAACGGGCCCGCTCGGGAATGTCCAACTCCCAATAATCACCCATTACCCGCACTTCTACGGCTTGATTTTCCCACAGCGCCAAAAGTTTATGATCACTGGTCGAGAACTGAATGGTACTTTTGCTTT
>PCAT01000054.1 GCA_002730655.1 Balneola sp. | reverse complement strand
GATGCATGGGCAGATAGCGAGCACCGTGGTGTGTATAAGACTACCGATGGGGGTAAGACATGGAATAAAATTCTTTATGTAAACAGCCGTACAGGCGTGGGTGATATGGTAATGGATCCAAATAACCCTAACAAAATCTTGGTTAATATGTGGGAATTCCGACGTTGGCCTTGGTTTTTTAAATCTGGTGGTGAAGGTTCTGGAATGTTCATGACCTTGGATGGTGGTGAAACATGGAATGAAATTACCAATCAAGAAGGACTTCCTGATGGTGAATTAGGTAGAATGGGTATCGCCTTTTCAACTTCTAAACCTAATATTGTTTACGCAATCATCGAATCTGGTGCAAATGCAATATATAGAAGTAATGACGGTGGGTTTACGTGGGAACTTCGTCAAACAGTTAAAGAAAATAGTGATGTAGGTAATCGACCTTTTTATTATTCCGAAATATATGTAGATCCATTTAATGAAAATCGAGTGTTTAGTATCTATTCACTTTTGTCGGTAAGTGAAGATGGAGCAAAGAACTTTGAGAGTATATATCCTTATTATAATTGGGTTCACCCTGATCACCATGCATTTTGGATGAGCAAAACTAATCCAGGATTCATAGTTAATGGAAATGACGGAGGCCTCAATATTTCCCACAATGGAGGTGAAACATGGCGTTTTGCCGAGAATATTCCTGTTGGGCAGTATTATCATGTAAGTGTTGATATGGAAATTCCTTATAACGTTTACGGTGGGATGCAAGATAATGGTTCTTGGGAAGGCCCTGCTTATGTTTGGAGAGATGGGGGGATCCGAAACGCTTATTGGGATGAATTATTCTTTGGAGATGGTTTCGATGTGATGATGGATCCAAGCGACTCTCGATACCTTTATGCTATGTCACAACAGGGTAATGTAGGAAGAGTTGACCGAGAAACTGGAAGCGCCCGCTTTGTAAAACCAACCCATCCCAACGGAGATAACTTACGATTTAACTGGAACGCAGCGATTAATTTTGATCCATTTGATAAAGAAACCATTTATTATGGCAGTCAATATGTTCACAAAAGTACTGATCGAGGAGAAAGTTGGTCCATAATTTCTCCAGATTTAACTACGAACGATACAACTAAGCAGAAGCAACATGAAAGTGGTGGGTTAACCATGGATGCCACTGGAGCAGAAAATTACACGACTATTTTAGCTATCGAGCCAAGTCCGGTCGAAGAGAATGTCATCTGGGTTGGTACTGATGATGGCAATATTCAAGTTACAACCGACGGAGGAGAAAATTGGACTAATACAGCGAATAATCTCAAAGACATTCCTCAGGGAAGCTATGTAGCTCAGGTGAAAGCATCTGCTTTCAATGCTGGAGAAGCAGTCGCGGTTATTAATAATTATCGTCGTGGAGATTGGACTCCCTATGTAGTGCATACAACCAATTATGGAAAAAAGTGGACCAATATCGTAGAGAGTAAAGGTCTGGAGGGCTACGCTTTATCTTTTGTTCAAGATTTAGTCGAACCAAATCTAATGTTTATAGGGACTGAGTTTGGATTATATTTCACGATTGATGGGGGAGATAATTGGACCCGGTGGACCAATGGTTATCCAACGGTTTCTACCTATGACATGGTCATTCAGCCACGTGAGCATGACTTAGTAATCGGTACCTTTGGCCGTTCATTCTGGGTGTTCGATGATATTCGACCACTTCGGGAGTTAGCTGCTGAAGGTGTTAATGAATTGAAAAAAGGAATCAAAACTTTTGACAGTCCAGATGCATATTTAGCAAATTGGCGGCAAGCCATGGGAAGCCGTTTTGCTGCCGATGCTATGTACTCGGGTGATAATCGACCTCGTGGGGCCATGATCACCTATTCGGTGAATAAAGAGCTTTCTCAGAAAACTGAAAAAGCAGATAGAACTGAAGCTAAAGGTCGTTCACGGGCAAGAAGAGGTTCGGATGAGGAACAAGTAAAAGTGACTATATTTGACGAATCGGGTGAAAACATACGCAATATTGAAGTAACCCCAGAATATAATGGGATAAACCGTATGCAATGGGGGCTAGAACGAAAAGGAATGCAGCGCCCATCACGAAGAGCTACTCGTCCAAACATGCCAGAACCACGCGGTGGTTATGTATTGCCGGGAACCTATAAAATAGTAATGAGCTATGCTGGTAGTAAAGATTCTACCATGGTTACCGTTCATTACGATCCAAGGATAGAAATTACGATGGAAGCTCTGGAAGCTACAGCGGCACTAGAAGAGGAAGTGGGCATGCTGGGCGCTGAATTAGCTAAAGCAGTTCAAAAACTTGTTACAGCTGAATCAATTATGAAGGTAAACAAGGGAATACTAGACGCGGACCCGCGGTCTGCTGAAGATTTAAAAGCTGTGCTTACTGTACATAGAAGAACACATGTAAATTTGGACGACTTGTTTGCTCACATATTTGGAAGTAATGATGACGAGCGTCAAGGGATTGTTCGGAATCCTGAAGTAACAGTAATGACTAGATTATATGGAGCTGGAAGGTATCTAGGTAATGATATTGATGGCCCTGGAGTTACTGAGGAAAATTTACTCAGACTTGCTAGGGAAGCAGTAACGAAAGCCATGGAGAAAATTGATAATTTCTTAAACCAAGAATGGCCTGCCTATGAGGCTGCGGTTCGAGAAGCTAATCTAAGTCCATTCAAATCCTTATCCAGCGAGGATAATTAAACAAGCAAAAAAATACGATGGAAACTTTCATTGATTTTTTTGAGAATATACCTTCTACTTTTCGAGCAGGAATACTGGTAGGAGGTATATTCATATTCTGGATTATCGAAGGTGTTTTTCCTCTCTTTAGCTTTCGATATAATAAATTCCTTCATGCCTTAATCAACGGGTTGCTCACTTTATTTTTTGTGCTCATTGGACTAGGATTTGCATCCCTACTTTTGATGGCATCACAATGGGTTACTCAGCAGGATATTGGTCTTATTAATTGGATTTCCATGCCCCTATGGATTCAAGTTTTAGTTGGAGTATTGCTCCTTGATTTATTTGGAGCTTATTTAGTTCACTGGGTAGAGCACAAAGTAAAATTCTTATGGAAGTTTCATTTAGTTCATCATAGTGATAAGTATGTAGATGTGACTACGGGGCTTCGACACCATCCAGGGGAGGCCTTATTTCGAATGTTGTTTACTATTCTTGGAGTGGTGGTGGTTGGAGCTCCTATATGGTTGGTTTTTATATACCAAACATGTTCGGTTTTCTTCACTCACTTTAACCATGCTAATATTTCTATGCCATCCTCTTTAGATAATGCACTTTCTTGGGTGCTAGTTACACCAAATATGCATAAAGTGCACCATCATTATACACAACCATATACAGATACTAATTATGGGAATATATTTGCTATCTGGGATAGACTTTTTGGTACCTTTGCTCAGATAAATGATTCCACCAAGTTAATTTATGGCATTGATACTCACATGAATCCTAAAGAATATGAAGATGTTGTTAATTTACTTAAGATCCCTTTTCAGCCCTACAGACTACCAATTGGATCAAAGTTTTCTGAAGTCAATAAAAAGAAAGATTCATTGAAATAATTTATGAATTATCTTTTTCCTAAGTTTTAAAGCAGTAATTTTTGTTCTTGCCAAAGTAGTGAGTTTAAAATACTTGTAATTTATTACTGCACTTGGTCTTGCAATTGGTTGGGTAAAAGTGCTTATTCAAATAGAAGCGCTTCCATTTTTCTGCACTTCCGAACTAGATTGTTTTAAACTAATAATAATAAACACTATGAATAAACAATATGTAAAGGTATGGTCTATTGCGTCAATGTATGCTATAGCATCTATTTTTATTACACATGTAGGTAGTTCATTGGTATATGCTCAGGTGACTAATTTTGGATTAGAAACTATAGAATCAGTCAATGCTTCCAATGAAGATTATAAAATTATAGATGTATCTGGAACTGTCACAGATGCAGAAACAGGGGAGCCTATTCCTGCAGCAAATGTTGTTGTATTAGGTACAACTATTGGCACCAGTACTGATGCTGAAGGTAAATATTCTTTGACCGTGCCAGATGATGCAGAAATTTTACAATTCAGTTATCTAGGTTATGTAACAGTAGAGGTTTCTGTAAATGGTCGATCGGTAATTGATGTAAGTTTGGAGCAAGATCTACTATTTTTAGATGATCTTGTAGTTGTTGGATACGGTACTCAACAACGACAGGAAGTAACTGGAGCAATTACTTCCGTCCGTTCAGAAGAAATTCAAAACATTCCTGTATCAAGTTTTGAGAATGCTTTGCAAGGTAGAATGGCAGGAGTAAATGTAGCAGAGTCTACAGGAGAGCCTGGAGCTTCTCCTCAGATTACCATACGTGGTACGGGTTCGATTTCAGCAGGTAACTCTCCTCTATATGTAATAGATGGTGTTCCAATTACAACAAATCGAAATTTACAGTCAGACATAGGTAGTCAACGTTCATCTTTTCAACCTCCCAGTGCAAATCCACTTGCTACAATTAATCCTAATGATATAGAGTCTATTGAGGTATTAAAAGATGCTTCCGCAGCTGCAATTTATGGTTCAAGAGGATCTAATGGGGTTATCTTAATTACTACTAAGCAAGGTTCTGCAGGTAAAACATCTGTTAATTTTAGTTCTTATTTAGGTGTTTCTAATGTATTTAACAAGCCAGATATGATGAATGCAGAGGAACTTATTCAATACACAAAGGAATCTCGTAATAATAACTATTTACAAGAAATTGAAGTCGGTAATCAAGCCGCAAACCCAGATTATAATCCAAATACAAATGCTGGTCGACCAAACGTATCTCATTTCTTAATACCTGAACAGTACGTTAATTGGAATGGAACGGATACAGATTGGTTAGATTTAATATTTAGCCCTGCATCTATGCAAAATTATGATTTATCTATTAGCGGTGGAAATGCTACTACGACATATGCTTTTTCAACAGGTTATTTGGATCAAGAAGGTGTTATTGAAGGATCAGCATTTCAACGTTATACACTGCGATTGGGATTAACGCATAAGATGAATAATGATATTACTATTGGTGCTAATATGAATTCAGCCCTAGCGCAGCATGACCGTTTACCTGCTAATGCAGCTTATTTTGGACAACCCCCTGGGATTGTTTATTCAGCGATGGTTCATTCACCAGTAGTCGCGCCATACAATGATGACGGGACCATCAATCAACGAAACAATCAAGGGTTTTTAGGTGGTGGAACTTCATCCGCAAGTAATCCGCTAGCCATCATGAAATATATAAGCGAAGACATTCAAAATACTCGTGTCTTTGGAAATATGTTTGCGGATTATAATTTTAGTGAAAATATTACTTTTAAATCTTTGCTTGGATACAATGTGGAGACTATGCAGCAAAGTTTTTATAGAGGCACAGAATTTCTATATAGAACTCAGAGTTCTCCTCAGCCATTTGCTCAAACTGGTTCAGGTAATTTATTTAACTGGATCTGGGAAAATACTGTCAATTATTCCAATAATTTTGGAACGGACCACAAAGTGAATTTGATAGCAGGTTATACTGCCCAAAAAGAACGCATAGAACGAAGCGTAATCGAATCCAATGGGTTTACCGACGATCAAATAACTACCATCAATGGTGGTATTGTAAATAGTGGTGAGGAAGTTATTGAGGAATGGAGTTTGGTCTCAGCTCTAGCAAGACTAAACTATGTATTTCAGGATAAATACCTATTGACAGCGACTGTTCGTTCGGATAGATCGTCTAGATTTGGTGCTAATAACCAGACTGGAATTTTCCCATCATTCTCACTTGGATGGAGAGCTAATCAAGAGAGCTTCTTAAGTGGTATTGATGATATTAGTGAATTGAAATTCAGAGCTAGTTATGGAGTTACTGGTAACTTTGAGATCCCTAATTATGGTGCTATAGGTTTACTTGGTGGAGCAAACTATGTAGATGGTTCTTCTCAAATTAATGGTGTAGCACCGAGTACTTCTAGCAATGCCGATTTAACTTGGGAGACTACCTATCAAACAAACTTTGGTGTGGACTATGCTCTACTCAATGATAGAATATATGGTTCAGTAGATGTATATAACTCAACTACTCAAGATCTATTATTATTTGTGACAGTACCTGCTGCAAGTGGATTTGATGTTGCTTTGACTAATATTGGTGAAGTAGAGAACAATGGTTTTGAATTTTCTCTAACAAGTAGAAATATGGTAGGGCAATTCAATTGGGCTACTGATTTCAACTTTGCAGCTAATGAAAATAAAGTAACTAAACTAGGTCCAGAAGGTGATGATATTCTGAGTAGTGGTGTAGCTGGTGCTCGGCATATAACCCGTATTGGCGATCCAATAGGAAGTTATTATGGATATGTTGTTGAAGGTATATACCAGAATCAAGCAGAAATTGATGCAGCACCTGTAGATGAATTGGTTGGTTCAGGAGGTGCAAGACCTGGAGATTTTAGGTTTAAAGACGTCAATGGTGATGGTAAAATTACATCTGATGATCGGACTGTGACAGGTAGTTACCATCCTGATTATACTTATGGTATAACCAATAGATTTAACTACAAAAACTTTGATCTAAATATCTTTATTCAAGGTGTAATGGGTCGTGAAGTTTTAAATCTAACAGCACGCCACCTTAAAAATGGGGAAGCGAATTTTGGCTCCTATGCGGTTCTAAATGATCGTTGGAGATCTGAATCAGATCCTGGCAATGGTATACATCCAAGAGCTGATAGAAGAGGTAATACGCATGGTAATAACAATAGGCCATCCAGCTATCAAGTTGAAGATGGTAGTTATCTAAAAATCAAAAATTTATCATTTGGCTATACTCTGCCAGAAGACTTCTTGAATGGGGCATTTTCTCGAGCAAGGATTTATACGGCTATGACAAATTTGGCAATATTTACTGATTATATAGGATTTAATCCTGAAGTAAATATTCAAAGAAACAGCAGTCTAACACCTGGTCAGGATTATGGAGCTTATCCATTATCAAGAACCATTCAGGTTGGCATAGATCTCGCATTTTAATCGCAATGATAAATAAGGAAATAGTCATGAAAAAATTAATACTTACACTACTACTCCCGTTACTGTTTATCTCATGCAGCGAGGACTTTACAGTATTGGGACCAATATCTGAAAGAAATGTGGTCAACTACTACAAAACACAATCTGATTTTGAAGTTGCCATAAATGGAGCTTTTGATGCTTTACAATCTAATGGAACATTCGGCGTTAAATATGTTCTATTCATGGAAATGCGAGCTGATAATACAGCCAATGGTGGTGGTGCTACCGGCTTAGCTGAAACTCTTGAAGACATCGATACATTTGGAGAAATACCAACTGCAAGTGAATTAAATGACTCTTGGATAGCCTCTTATGATGGTATTGCTAGAGCAAATACTATAATTTCAAGGATTGATGATGTTACTTTCACCAGTGATGATGTTAAAAACAGGATTAAAGGTGAAGCTCATTTTATTCGATCTATGTTATATTATCACCTGGCAGTTATCTTTGGGAATGTACCTCTAATTACAGCTGAAGTTACAGCTCCTCAAAATATGAATTTGAATCAGGTTTCCGCTGATCAAGTTTTTGCACAAATTGCAACAGATCTTTCCGCAGCTGAAGGTTTGTTACCAACCACTGGTCGTGTTAGTTCTGGTGCAGCAGCAGCTTTATT
>PCAT01000053.1 GCA_002730655.1 Balneola sp. | reverse complement strand
GCACCTGCTTTATGGATAAAGAGTCACTACCTACTCCGCTGATATCTGCCCCCATTTTATTTAAAACATTACATAATTGAACTACATCAGGTTCTTTAGCTGCGTTTTCAATAGTAAAAGACTCAGCTCGCAGAACAGCGGCGAGTAATAAATTAATGGTTGCTCCAACACTACTAGGTTCAAGCCTATACCGACCACCTGGAACTCTTGAGCCGGCTTTAGCAATTACATACCCTTTGTCTAGGCTAATTGCAATACCCATAGCTTTCATTCCTTTTAAATGTAAATCAACTGGACGAGGTCCCCATGCACAGCCACCTGGCATAGAGACTTTGGCGTAGCCATGCTTACCCACTAGGGCTCCAAGCATATAAAATGAGGCTCTCATTTTTCTAACCAAATCATAAGGTGCCTCTAGATAGTTAACATTTGAGGGGTCAATGATTACTTGGTTTTCTGTATCTTGAAATTGAACATTAGCACCGACTACGCGTAATACATTATTAAAGGTATAAATATCTTGAAGCCGTGGAACATTCTCTAAGATCATAGGCTCATCAGCTAGTAACGCCGCGGCTAAAAGAGGTAATACGGCATTTTTTGAGCCACTAATAGCAATATCTCCATTCAATGGGGTAGGCCCCTTTACAATAAATTTATCCAACTTATTCTAACTCCACTAATAAGGTTTGTTTGTCAATAGTTTGTCCTAATTCAACTTGAATTGTTTTTATTCGGCCCTGAATTGGTGACTTGATTTCATTTTCCATTTTCATTGCTTCAAGAACCAATATAGTCTCACCCTCTTGAACCTGATTCCCCTCCTCTACTTCTATTGATAGTACTTTTCCAGGCATTGGAGCTTTAATATCTTTAGTAGATTGTTCCAACTCTGGCTTCATTCCAAGAGTCTCAAGGAGTAAAGCTTGTTCATTTTTTATCTGAAGTTGTAAAGGATACCCGTCTATGTTAAATCGTATTTGAGTTCCTCTTACTTGCACATTCGCTAGGATCCACAGCTGATTACCAATACGAAAATAATAACGGCCGTTATACTCGCTAATCTCATATTCAAAGTGTTCCCCATTTATTAGGGCTAGCCCCTCATCGAGATCTATTTCAAGGTCTAGTTGCTCGTTTTTATAGTTAATTTTTTGTTTCACGTAGGAATTTATTTGCGGATATGTTTAAGTCCCTTTGCCGTAGCTCTGAAAGTATATGCTTCAATATGGTCTGAATCATAAGAAGTTGTGCGATTAATTTCCACTGAGGTACTTTGCCAAACCTCAATTAATCGAAAGTTGATGAGCGTAATTAAATCATCTCTTAGCGCACCTGGTGGGAGTCCTGTTTCTTCTAACAATACATCGTACGTTTCGGGGAAAATAAGTCGAGAAAGTACCTCGATTTCAGAGGTATATAATTTTCTCATTTTGATTTGAAACAGGGTTATTTAATAAAAATGTCGCCATAGGTGATGAGCCGTTGATTTCCGTCGTATAGAAGTAGTCTATGTAGTCCACGGGCTAGTTCCGCACTAGACCCAAAATTGCGTGAGTCAATCACAAAAGTGACCAACTCAAACTCCGAACTTACGGTTTCTTGTTGAATTGGAATCCATTGGTTATTAAAATTTAGATACCCCAACTCTAGATACGACTGAATTGGAGCACCATTGAGTGTCGTTTCTAAATATGCTGTTCCACCATAGCTTATTGGATTCGGAAAAAGAGGAAGTATTCGGATCAATCCCTCGTAATAGGGTGATACTTGCCAATCTTTTTTGTCCTGTGAAAGTACATTCTGTTGTAAATCGGTTTGTGTATAGCCCTCGATTGGACCGTAGGCTTCAGCCTCATACTGTTGCTGAGCGCTGTCTTGCTGGCAACTAGTAAGTAATAAACCAAGAAGTAATAAAATAAAGGGAATTAATAAACGGTTTATATTATTCATTAATATATAAAAATGTGATATGTGTTTTAGATGTACCAATCCGTTTTTTTTGCATAAGTAACTAATTCAATTACATCCATCATGCTTTATCTTATCGGCATTCCCAACTGCAATAAAATTAAAGATACACGTTCTTGGTTAGAGGAAAAAGATATCATCTATGAATTTATCAATGTTAAAAAAGAACCTCTTTCTAAAGAAGAAATTTCTGAACTTGCACACAAATTAGGCATTGATGTGCTTGTTAATAAACATGGGACCACATATAGAAAATTAGAAATTAAGGATAAAAATCTAAGCGATGAGGACTTGTTAGATCTTGTTCATGAGCACCAAAGCATGCTTAAACGCCCAATATTAGTATTAAAAAATTCTGTTCTAGTAGGTTTTGATAAGGAGGCATTTGAACAATTTGCAAAGGAACATGAGTTACTGGACTAAAAAAGTAGCTTACTATGGGTTAATGTTTAGCAGGCAGACTATTTTTTGCTTGTTCTTAGTGGTTGTTTTTAGCTTGGCGTGTATGACGGGGGAAGCTACTGGCAAGATTTTTCTTGAGCTGCAAACGCATCAACCAGTCCACTCCGTGCATGAAAAAGAGTTGGAAGGAACTGCAGTCAAAAGACAACCCACTGTATCAGAAATACTTAGTGCAGGAGAGTGGTTTAAGTATGAGGTAAGCTATGGTTTTTTCACTTTAGGATGGGTGGAGGTTAGTATTTTACCAGATTCGTTGTACAATGGTCATGTGCACCATCACTTGTTCACACGAATGATATCGAATGATCGGCTCCCATTGATCGGGTATGAACGCGATGAGTTTCATACTCTATTTTACGTCAATGAAGACGGTTTACCAGTAAGTAGTCTTTTTTGGAAGGATAATATTGATGAAGAAAAAATGAATGAAATTGTTTATCAATTTGATAGATCCAGTGGGCAAGTGTATTACAAAGAAGAGGATGAAACTACGGGTTCATTATCCTTGGTCAAGACTGCCACGGCAGGTCATATTGTATTTATTTATTCGCGATTATTTGCAGGTGGCGGAATGAATACGCGTCTGCCAGTATATGTCAGTAAAAAGCTTGGTTATCTTGATTTTGATCATAGCTCAATAACTGAATTGCGGACATATGAGGCATTTGAGGATTCTATAGCTACCTTCAAGACAACTGGGCGTACCGTAGATATTGTTGGACCTTTTGGTTTTAGTGGTCGCTTTGAAGCTTTTTTTGCGCAGGATAATTTTAGAATTCCTTTGGAGGCGAGGGTTAAAATGTTTTTAGGAAGTGCTGTGGTAAAATTGATAGAATATAAACATGAGAACTCTGTTCAAACTAACTGAAAAGGAATGAAGTAAATAACGAAAGATAGAAAACAACAGATAGAACCAAATGCGATGGACAAACCAATAATCAAGTGTATTCAGTTACCCCATGCTAGTGATCTTCCGCTCCCCTCATATGAGACAAAGGGTGCTGCTGGTATGGATATTCGGGTAGCCTTAACAAAAGAGCTATCCTTAGAACCAGGAGAACGAGCGTTACTGCCCACTGGCTTAAAGATATCTATCCCAATGGGTTATGAGATACAAATTCGTCCTCGAAGCGGTCTTGCAATAAAACATGGTATAACCATGGTAAATAGTCCTGGAACCATTGATTCTGATTTCCGAGGAGAGATTCATCTTATCGTTATAAATCACGGTCAGCATACATTCACGGTGAAACACGGAAATCGAATAGCTCAGATGATTGTGCAAGAAGTACAGCAAGCAGAGCTTGTGCAGGTACAAGAACAAGATTTAGATCAAACCTCGCGAGGCCAGGGCGGCTTTGGTTCAACAGGAGTGAATTAACATTATGATAGATACTAAAACGCCTAAAAAGATTTTTGATCAGGTGTTTACTCCTTTTTTTGAACTTATAAAAAAGTATCCTTCCTTTCGTAGATTATGGATCGCTCAAGCAATATCTAATTTTGGTGATTGGTTTGGTCTTTTGGCGCTGTATGCATTGGTGCAACGATATTCTGATTCTGAGTTTTTGCTTGGCTTAGTGATCATTGTTAAAATGCTTAGTTTAGCATTTTTTTCACCTATCGCTGGTTATTTGACAGACCGATTTAATCGCAGATTACTTATGATCATATGTGATGGAGGAAGAGCTGTAAGCTTGCTGCTCATGTTGCTTGTTCAACAAGAAAGTCTTCTTTGGATAGCCTATGCCTTGACTAGTTTCCAGATGATGCTTTCAGCTATATTTGAACCCGCAAAAACTGCGTCTATACCAAATGTTACTCCTCCAGAGCGCCTAGTGGATGCTAATATCATATCTACGGCTACTTGGAGTATAATTTTTACTACTGGAATGGCAATAGGTGGTTTTGCTACTAAATGGATAGGGGTGGAAGGTGTCTTTGTCTTGGACGCATTATCTTATTTAGTTTCAGCGTGGTTTATATATAGGGCGGTTATTCCACAGGAGGTGCGGCGATTAAGTAATATCAACGGGCAAAATAAGTCATCATTCTGGGAAGATATTCGCCAAAATATTGGCAATGATATCACACTCGGTGTTTGTTATCTACGCGACAATCATCAAATTCTACGTCCAGCTGTGGCTAAGGGAACTTCTACCATATTTTTAGGAGGGTTAGTTTATATGTTGATTTTAGTTAGTGATAGCATATTACAAATGGGTAGTATTGGTTTGGGTTTATTGTACGCAGCTCGGGGGATAGGGACCGGTATTGGGCCCATTATTGCTAGGCAATATTTCACTGATGAAGGTCAATGGATTGTGGTTATGGGGGCAAGTATTACCTTATCTGGCACAATGTATTTAGTGGTTGGATTGACCGATCTCTGGTGGATGATGTTCGTCTTTGTATTGTTGGCTCATGCTGCATCTGGAGCTAATTGGGTCACCTCTACGGTACTGTTACAAAAAAGATCTGATGACAAATTTCGAGGCCGAGTTTTCAGTACCGAGTGGTTGCTTTTCACCTTGGGTAATTCTTTATCAGTAATCCTTGCATCGATACTATTAGAGTGGCGGTTATTTGAGTTACAGCAGCTAATTACCTTATACGCTGCAGGTCTTATTGTGGCAGGGCTGTTATGGTTGGCAACCGTAGCCAATTGGGAGCGCAATTGGCTGCAAAAAAGATTGAGCCCCAAAGGTTAGTTCAGCATTTAACAAGAGCTATAAAATATGACCAAATTTAAAGCAGAATAAGGTCTGATTTAGTATATTTAACGTTTAAAATATATCCTAAACTGCTTCTATGAATCTCTGGAAATATCTAATTATTATATGGATGAGTCTGGTTATTATAGGTGGGTTTCTCATACAGATCCCATTTATACCCGTCTTGGAGCAGACTGCTCGTAATTTATTTTTTCATGTTCCTATGTGGATGGCAATGTATACTATGTTTCTCATAAGTTTTTATCACAGTATCAATTACTTAAGAAAAGCAAATTGGTCAGATGATATTAAAGCTCAAGCGGCAGCTCAAACAGGGTTCGTCTTTGGAATATGTGGACTTTTGACCGGTTCTCTGTGGGCTCGATTCACCTGGGGAACCTGGTGGACCTTTGCTGAGCCTAAAATGAACTTGGCTGCACTAGCTCTTATGATTTATGTTGCTTATTTTATGTTAAGATCAGCTTTTGATGAATCCAAAAAAAGGGCTCGAATTACTGCAGTATATAATATATTCGCTGTAAGTACTATTCCATTTTTGTTGTACGTTGTCCCACGTCAATTAACTAGCCTTCATCCAGGAGCTGATGGTAATCCAGCATTTTCTGAAATTACTGCCGCAGAACTTAGGTTTATCTTATACCCAGCCATGGTAGGCTTTATCGCCTTATCTTTCTGGGTATACAGCATAACTTACCGAGCATATCGGGTCAAATACATTTCTGAACAAACAATTAGAAATTCATTATAAACTATGCACATAACTCAGCTATTACTTATAGTATCAAATATGTTCCAAGACTCTACAGGCGTTATACCAATTGATACATTGAGTAAGGCATATTCGGATAAATGGATAACCGCAGTTAACCAAGGAGAGGGATTCTTTGCGAGCTTTATGAGCTCGAATAATCTCATTTTTGTCGTTTTAGGCGTTACCTTAATTATTTGGACAGTGCTTATTGTGTATCTTATTCGTGTAGATAAGAGAATAACCATGCTCGAAAACCAACTAAACTATTCGTCAAATGAAGCCTAAATTAATTTTTGGTAGCATTGCGATTATCGGCTTTACCTCATTGCTCTTATATAATTTTGGAGAGAGCATCAGCACCTACACCGACTTTGATAAAGCGGCTAAATTGAAAAATGCACATGTGCCAGGAACATGGGAGCCAGGAATGGAGTATGGTTTTTCACGACAGACGATGCAGTTCAGTTTTTATATGAAGGATGAGTCTGGGAAAATCAAAAAAGTTATTTATAGCAGACCAAAACCAAATAATTTTGAGCAAGCAGATCGCCTTGTGGTCATCGGTGAGCTTAGGAATGACGTTTTCTATGCTGACGAAATGCTAATGAAATGTCCTTCTAAATATAATGCTACTGATGTAGACAGTTATGGAACCCAACCCGCATCCGTGGGGGTTCAAGGACGCTAATCATGGAAGGAATTATTGGAAAGTGGTTAATAAGCGCTTCGTTTATTAGCTCGATCATTAGTTTGGTCCTTTACGGTATTGCCTCCCGTGAAGACAAGGAAAAAATGATTCAATGGGGTCATTTATTTTTCATTATGAAGAGTTTTTTCTTGTTATTGGCTTCTGCTTTATTGGTGAAATTGATTTTTGAACATCAATTTCAGTACTACTATGTTTTCAATTATACTAGCTTAGATCTTGCCCCAAAATATTTATGGTCTGCGTTCTATGGAGGACAAGAGGGAAGTTTCATGCTATGGATACTTTTCTCCTGTTTAAGTGGATTTATGTTGATAAAATGGACTAGGAAGCCATATCGAGCACCGGTTATGTTTTTCCTTTCTTTAACTCAAGTCTTTTTACTTTCAATGATTGTCGGTTGGCATTCAGATATTCTAAGCTTGGGAGCTTCGCCATTCCGCAGTATCGCTGAAGAAATGCCTAATGCACCATTTATTCAAGCAAATCCAAATTTTGTCCCAGCAGATGGGTCAGGTTTAAATGATCTGTTAAAAAGCCCATGGATGATGATCCATCCGCCAGTATTATTCATCGGTTTTGCAATGATGACAATTCCATACTGTTTCGCAATGGCTGCTTTATGGAAAAGAAAATATAATGAATGGGTAGGACCAGCTCTTCCATGGACTCTAGGAGCTAATTTATCCTTGTTAACTGCAATTTTTTTAGGAGGCTATTGGGCCTATATTACACTTAGCTTTGGTGGATATTGGGCTTGGGATCCTGTAGAAAATGCCTCATTAGTACCATGGTTATTTGGTACAGCAGGTATTCATACGATGATTATTCAACGAAAAAGTTCAATTGCACAAAAGTCTTCCTTGCTATTTGCTATATTAGCATACATTGCGGTTGTTTATGAGACTTTCTTAACGAGGTCTGGAATCTTGGCAGACTCATCAGTTCATAGCTTTGTGGATTTAGGCTTGTATAATCAACTATTAGTTTTCATGTTGATGGTAACAATAATAGGTTTAGGTATGTTTTTGTATCGGTACAAAGAGCTACCGAGTCCCAATGAAGAGCATGGTATTTTGACT
>PCAT01000052.1 GCA_002730655.1 Balneola sp. | reverse complement strand
TAGCTATCCATTAACACTCTAGTAATCTAAAATACATACACTAATGCTTAAGCAAAAAACACTTTATTTATTTTTATTTGGCTTAATTTCAAGCTCTTTGTTTGCCCAAAGTACTGATATCAGAATCATTACAATCGATGACGCTATAGCAATAGCACTGGAAAATAATTATGCATTGAAGCAAGCAAAAAATGAGCTGGATTTAGCCGATGATTTAATTTTTAGTGAAAAAGCTGATTTTCTTCCAAGTGTTTCTGCCAGTATGAATGGAAGTAGAACCACAGGGCAACAGTTTATTTTTGACCGATTTAGTGAAGGATTAGACCCTTTTGTAGATATTAGTTCTCAGTCAATTAGTGGCGGAATGAACGCAAGTATCAATTTATTTACTGGGTTTACTAATATACTTACGCTAAAAAGCAGTCAATCCAATAAAGAATCAAGAGAGCAACAGTATGAAAGAGCTAAAGAGTTGGTCATATTCAATACAGCAACAAGGTACCTACAGGTACTGTTAGATAAAGAATTATTAGCCATAGCCAAGCAAAACCTTGAGACCTCAATTACCCAATTGGAACAAGTACAAGCACAAGTCGAACTTGGAGCTAGGCCAATGGTAGATTTATTTAATCAAGAGGCACAGGTAGCAAATGATGAATTAGTCGTCACGCAAAGAGAGAATACACAATCGCTAAATAGTTTGCTGTTAATTAGACAATTGGAAATTGATCCTCTTGGAACCTATGATTTTATAGTTCCGGATTTAACCTTAAATGATCTACCCTGGGTGGATCTTAATTTAAAGACTTTGGTTGATGAAGCACTGTCTATTAGAAGTGATATTTTAAGTGCAGAGGCATCCATACTGTCATTGCGTTACCAAGCGCAAGTTACGAAAAATAGTCTATTGCCATCATTGAGAGCATCTGCTAGTGTTTCTTCCCGATATTCCGATCAATACTCTATTGCTGGCTCAGAGGTAAGTTTTTCAGATCAATTTTTTGATCAACAGGTAAACCGTTCATTAGGCTTATCATTTAGTGTACCATTGTTCAATAATTGGAATAGAATGTATTCTATTCAGTCTTCACAGGTTCAGTTAAAAAATGCTGAATTAAATTTAGACAATTCTAAGATGCAGGTAATTCAAGAAGTTACCCAGGCATACAATGACTATAGCTCATATGTGAAGCAGTTAGATGCATCTGAAAAATCTCTAGTTGCATCGGAAAGAGCTTTTCAGACACAACAAGAGCGATACAATTTGGGGGCGAGTACACTGATAGAGCTTACTCAAGCACAATCGGCATTTGTTAGTGCTCAATCTAGCTATACACAGGCCTTATATAATCTTATTTTCCAGGAAAAACTATTAGATTTTTATCTCGGAAAATTAAAGGGAAATAACATTTTTTAATATTGTCCTCTAGACGAAATAATCTAACTAAATTTATGTCTACCAAATCAAATAAATCGTCCAATAAAATACTTATTTATACATCTCTAGTTCTTGTGAGTATAATGGTTACACTTTTTACCTTAAAACAATTCGGGTTAATTGGCGACTCAAACTCTGATATTGAGGTTGAAACAGTATATACTAAGTATGCAAATATCACCCAAAAAGTATCGGCATCGGGTAATATTCAGCCTGAGGTAGAAGTAATAATTAGACCCGATGTCTCCGGTGAAATAATCGAGTTAGCCGTTCAAGAAGGTGACTTCATTCGTGAAGGTGATTTATTAGTTCGAATCAAACCGGATATTTATCAAGCGAGGATTGACAATTTGAATGCGGCTCTATTAACTCAAAAAGCAAGAATGGAGCAAACGCGAGCAGCGCTTATTCAAGCAGAGGCCACTTACATTAGGGATAAAGAACTGTTTGAAAAAGAGTTAATCTCTGAATTACAATTTATTCAATCTACTTCAAATTGGGAATCTCAGAAGGCTAGTTTAAAAGCGTCTGAATATCAAATTGAAAGTGCACAAGCACAACTAAGACAAGCCCAAGAAGAATTAGAGCAAACCGTTATTAGAGCACCACAGAACGGGACGGTGACTGGTCTAACAGTCGAAGCGGGCGAGCGAGTTTTAGGAAATGCTCAAATGGCGGGTACTGAGATGATGAGAGTATCATTATTGGATAGGATGGAAGTAGAAGTAGATGTGAATGAAAATGATATCGTAAACGTAAGTATAAGCGATACTGCACGTATTGAAGTGGATGCGTACCCTAATCGACTTTTTAACGGAGTAGTTACTGAAATCGCTAATTCTGCAAGGGTATCAGGTGCAGGAACCAACGAACAAATAACTAATTACAAGGTCAAAGTACGCATTATAACCCCTCATAACTTGAGTCAGAGTGGCGGACAGCTTCAAGCTTTTGTTGCTAAAGAAAACTCTGAGCTACTTCCAACTCCAAATTTTAAACCTGGAATGTCTGCTAGTGTAGATATTGAAACTGATACTGCTATCGATGTGGTTTCGGTACCTATTCAAGCCGTGACCGTGCGAGACTTTTCATTAGATGAAACTGCGAAGTCAAATACCTCAGAATTTACTGGAAGCAAATCGAACGAGATAGATGCAAAATTAACTTCATTAAAAGTGGAGGAACAGGATATTAGAAAGGTCGTGTTTGTTGTCGAAGATGGTTTAGCAGTACGTAAAGAAGTAGAAACAGGAATTAGCGATAATACTAATATTCAGATATCAAAGGGCCTGGATGTAGGACAACAAATTGTGATAGGTAGCTACAGAATCCTTTCGAGAACATTAAAAAATAATGATAAAGTTATGATAGCTAAAGAGAGTATAAGTAATGAGTGATGAGCAACGAGATGCGGTAATTCGGATTGAAAATTTAACTCGCTTTTATCAGATGGGGGAAACCGAAGTACGTGCTCTTGCTGGAGTAAGCCTGCAGGTGCAGCATAATGAATATATAGCTATTATGGGACCCTCAGGATCGGGGAAGTCTACTTTAATGAATATGATTGGCTGTCTAGATACCCCTAGTTCAGGTGAATATATTCTGAATGGCAATCGGGTTAGCCAAATGGATGATTCTGATTTAGCTGAGGTTAGGAATCGTGAAATTGGCTTTGTATTTCAGACCTTTAATTTGCTTCCCAGAACTAGTTGCCTAGCAAATGTAGAACTCCCCTTGATTTACGCAGGAGTTAAAGCTTCCGATCGTAAAGCTAGAGCTTTAGAGGTATTAGATAAGGTAGGTTTAGGTGATCGGGTTGACCATAAACCAAATGAGCTCTCTGGGGGTCAGCGTCAACGTGTGGCTATAGCACGAGCACTAGTAAATACACCTTCTATTCTTCTTGCCGATGAACCTACGGGAAATCTAGACACAAAGACTGGTGACGAAATCATGCTGCTTTTCGAGGAATTATATAGAGCAGGAAACACTATTATCCTAGTAACCCATGAAAATGAGATTGCTGAACATGCTCGTCGAATAGTTCGTCTGCGTGATGGGCTAGTTGAGAGAGATGAAGCTGTGCTAAATCCTGCCTTAGAAAAGGAAACAGTTGATTAGCCTAATTTCTTAAGCCAATGCCAATCCCGCCATTAAATGTGGTGTATTCTGCTGTAGTTACTTCTGCGAATAATCTAAATAAGGCAAGTTTGATTTGGGCACCAGCAATCAAATGTATTCCTCCATTATAACTTTGAGTGTATGATACAGGATCAGTTAATGTACTTTGACGTACACCAGAGCCGATTATATAATCACCAAGCATATTTAATTCAAAATCACCTAATTGATAGCCTATTCCAGCATAAGCTGATAATAATGGAATGGTTTTGCCTATTAAGAAATTAGTCACGATTGCTTGTGTTGCACTTTCGACCCGCTGTCCTTGGGCCCCTTGGTTAAATTCAAGATCAATGGACATGTTAAATTGAGTATAAGCAGCCATAACCGTCAAGTCTACAGGAAGCAGCTTGCCACCTGGAATCCATTGGTTCAGATCATGCTTTATACCAACACCCACTAGATCCACAGACCCAAAATCTTGTAAGTCTACTTCTGGTACATATCGAACAGTAACGTCTGTACCTAAAAATAGTCCAAGATTAGCTTGAACCATTGGAGTTGGTACATAGGGAAAGTTTATACCTGAAGGCAGAGTAAGAGTTGAGTTGTCAGGTAGGGTGAGAATTTGGCCATTAATATTTTCACCAGCTATAGTGCTCGATTTACCTGGGCTAACACTAATACCTTCAAGGCCAATTGTGTTGGCATCAAAGATTTGCTCAACGGCAGGAACAGTAGCAAAAGAAGCACGTAATTGAAGACTAAAACCAAGTGTTTTAGTAGGTTTCGCTTTAGTAGTCCAACCCGAGTTTAATCCGGTAATAATTCCGTTTGGTAAGGGGCTTAGATAGGCTTTTGTCAATGCTTCGACATTGTCACCACCTGCATCTAGAAATTTTTCAATTTCTTTCAACTGTCCATGGATGTCTTCAATAGGAGCAAAAAATGATGCTGTAATAAGTAAACTTAGTAGAAGTTTTTTCATAGGTAGATTTTCAGTTTGTTACTATAGTTGGAATAACTTGTCTTTAGATTATATAAAGCGCCTACATTTATTTGTTAGTTTATTCAAGAGAATTTATCACTTACCATTCGGCAGTTATTCATTAACAAGTGCTTCAAAGCTTAATAAATATAGTGAAAGAAATGGCTGAATAGAAATTTTGTCCCATGTGCGCCTTTCAAATTCAAGAGGACTCTATCATGTTTAAGTAGGATAAATAGCGCGAGGGAGCTATTTCTCCTTGGTCAACTGCTTCTAAAACTCCACAAGAGGGTTCATGTATGTGAGTGCATGTATTGAATTTGCAAGATTTTCTAGGTAATAACATTTCGGGAAAATACAATGATATTTCCCAATCTTCTATGTTGTACAGCCCAAACTCTCTAATACCAGGGGTATCTGCTAAATATCCTCCAAAGGGTAGGGGTACTAATTTAGCAAAGGTAGTTGTATGCTTACCTTTATTTGAATAACTAGAAATTTCGGTGGTTTTTTCTTCCAATCGAACATCAATTGCATTCATTAAACTTGTTTTTCCAACGCCAGATGGACCTATAAAAACACTTGTTTTGTCCTTGATTAGTACTTTTAATTCATTAACACTTTTTGATGACATAATACTACCCCGCAATACCTTATACCCTAAGTCCTGGTACAAAGTCATAATATGGTTTAATTCATTCAGATCGGAGCCATTAGCTAAATCCATTTTATTAAAAAACAAAATAGGAGTTACTTGATATGCCTCACAACTCACCAAAAATCGATCAATAAAACCTGTTTTGTACTTAGGCTGTTTAATAGAATTAACTAAAATAGCATAGTCGACATTGGATACTAGGATTTGTTGTCCACGCTTACCATGTGTGGCCTTTCGTGTTACATAATTTGAGCGCTCTAATATGTTGGTGATTTTTGCAGAATTATCCTCGTTTATTGTAAAGTTAACATAATCACCAACAGCGATAGGATTCGTTTGGTCTGAATGAGTTTGACGAAATCTCCCGGGTAATCTAGCAGCATAAATATCTCCATCATTCTTTTGAATATCATACCAGCTACCAGTCGACTGAATTACTCGAGCAGTATAAACATCATAAAGTTCAGAAACTGGTTTTAGTGGCATATAATGATTATTTGAATATTTGTACAACTCATTTTTTTATGATATCAGGTCGTTCAAAGAATTTAAAAGGTTTATTGATGGGTGTTTTTTCTAATAATTTTGGTAATATTTGGTCTATTTTTTCAACATAGGAAATAGTCAAATCTTCTATGACGTCTTGTTCAATCTCGGCCACATCTTTTTCATTTTTACGAGGTAATACGACCTCTTTAATACCTGCACGTTTTGCAGCTAAAACTTTTTCCTTAATTCCACCTACTGCAAGGACCAATCCCCTTAGGGTTATTTCTCCAGTTAATGCAATATCACCTTTGACCTTTCGTTGAGTATAGATTGATGCTAAGGCACTCAAAATTGATACTCCTGCTGACGGACCGTCTTTTGGTGTAGCACCCGCAGGAACATGTAAGTGCACATCCCAATCAGTAAAGGCATTTTCTGGTATTTTAAGTTGTTTAGAATGAGCTTTTAAATAGGATAGAGCTAGCTGGGCAGACTCTTTCATAACATCTCCCAGTTGACCAGTTATTTGTATTTTTCCACTTCCTAGGCTTACACTAGCTTCTATAAATAAAATATCACCACCAAAAGGTGTCCAAGCCAAGCCTGTCGCAACGCCTGGAACTCTTGTTCGTTCAGCAGTATCTTTATGAAACTTGGGCTTACCTAATAAGTCTTCAATATCCACAGCATCAACAGTGGCCTTATCTATTTCTTCAAATGCTACTTTAGCAGCAATTCCTCTGCAAATGGATGCTATTTCACGATCTAAATTTCGAACGCCAGACTCTCGAGTATATTCCTCAATTATTTTCGCTATACCGGCGTCATTTACCGTTAATTGTTCTTCTTTCAGTCCATTTTCTGAAATTTGTTTAGGTAGAAGATAATTCTTTGCTATCTGGGTTTTTTCTTCTTGAGTATATCCGCTAATTGGTATGACCTCCATTCTGTCTCTGAGTGGGGGAGGAATGGTATCCAGATTGTTAGCTGTCGCGATGAATAATACTTTTGATAAGTCATATTCCAGTTCTAGATAGTTGTCACTAAATGAATCATTTTGTTCTGGATCTAACACCTCCAAAAGGGCTGAGGTGGGATCTCCACGATAATCAGCTCCAACTTTATCAATTTCATCCAGCATAATGACTGGATTTCCTTTACCTGCTTTTTTCATTGCGCGTAAAATTCTACCTGGTAATGCACCGATATAGGTTCGGCGATGACCCCGTATTTCGGCTTCATCGCGGATACCCCCTAAACTGAAACGCTCAAACTCCCGGCCCAAAGCACAAGCGATAGACTTACCAAGTGACGTTTTACCAACACCAGGAGGACCATAAAAGCAAAGTATTGGTGCTTTCATATCGTCTTTAAGCTTAAGTACTGCTAAATATTCTATGATGCGTTTTTTAACCTTTTCAAGTCCATGATGATCATTGTCAAGTATAGATTTTGCATATGCTAAATCTAATTTATCTTTTGAATACTCGTTCCAAGGCAAGTCCAAAATCCATTCCACATACGAATGAATAATACCATAGTTTGGTGAGGCATTGGGTGTCATTTCAAGTCGCTGTAACTCTTTTTCAGTCACCTTACGAACGTAATCTGGCAAGGTTTTTTCGGCCAACTTAGTTTTTAATTTTTGAAAATCTTGCTGTTCAGCATCTTCGCCAAGTTCTTCTTGAATGGCTTTCATCTGTTGCCGTAGAAAGAACTCTCTTTGTTGGTCATCAATATCAGACTTAACTTTAGTTCTAATGCGTTCACTTACATCTAGGACTTGAAGTTCTTGCTCTAAAAAGCCCATTATATCTCGAAGATTAGCTGAAAATTCTTTTTGTTCAAGTAAACGTTGTTTTTCAGTCAAGTCTACGTTTAGGTTTGATGCAATAAAATTAAGTAGAAAAACTGGGCTATTTATATTGTTGACAGCTAATGCGGCTTCAGAAGGAATATTAGGAGATTTATTTATGATGTTAGCAGCTGTTTCTTTGATATTTCGCACAGAAGCATCTAGTTCAACACCCTCAATATCCATTTGTTTTGGATACGATAAGGTTGTTGCTTTAAAATAGGGTTGCTCCTCGGTGAATTCATCGATTTGAAAGAGTGATTTACCTTGTATCACAATACTACGAGTACCATCTGGCATTTTTATAAGTTTTAAAATTTGGGCAACGGTACCTACTCGATGAAGATCGTCATATGCTGGTTCCTCAATATTCATATCCTTTTGGGTAACAACACCAATAATTTTGTCCGCAGCATATGCATCTTTTACTAAACGCAGCGATCTATCTCTACCTACTGTAATGGGAACAACTACTCCTGGAAATAAGACGGTGTTTTTTAGTGGTAATATTGGTAGACTTTCAGGGACCTCAGATTCGGTAAGCGCGCGTTCTTCCTCTTCGGACATTAAAGGAATAGCTTGCTCAAAATCTTCCATATGCTCGTCTGTATCGTCAAAAAAATTAATCAAAATAAATTTATCTTTGGTTTAAAGCATCGTGTTTATAACGATACAGAGCAATAAATAAGCCACACTATAGCTAGGGAACAAAAGGGCAGATATTTTTTCACCTGTCAGTAATTGATAACTAATTTAATTCTTGATTGTCAAATTGTCACTCTAATACAGGTGCTAAATTAAAAACGAAGGTTAAAACCACTGAAACCGATAGAGCTAGGCAAATTTCTCCTATCATTTTTTGATATAGGCCATCGACTGCTAAGTTCTAGTTCCACCAGCGTGCCTGCCAAACGAAGGCCAAGGGAAAAATCATTTCCCCAAGTGTTAGATTGGGTATATCCACTGGATATGATAATTCCATTGATAGGTTGTAGACTAGCACCGGTACTGTAAGTCCAACCTGGTACACTAAAAAATGTAGTAAATAAAGCATATTGTAAATCTGCTTGAACCGACCAACTATTCCAGAGTAGATGTATGCCTAGTTGAGCTTTAGTAGGTAACAAAACAGTGTTTTTTGTTTTGACTACAGGGTTATTTTGAAGTTGATGTAGTTGTCTATTAGCCTCTAAAAAATGAAAATATTGTTCTGGACTTCCCTCATACATTGGTAATTTCTTATTAACAGCAGAGTTTATATCAATAGGTTCAATTACGGATTCTGTAAGCTCATAGGATTCTAGACTCAGTCCTTCGGCATACTCGATATATCCAATATCAGTTACTGATAAAGCAACACTTATCGATTTTGCTACCTTGGTATTCTCTTTTGAAACCAAGCTAAGTTCATTGGATAGATTTCGAGTATATCGAAGACCAAAATCCATACCAAAACCTAGACCATCCTTGAAATCGTTTAATGAAGAAGCATATCGATGATCTATATCGGGTATCGGGATGGTAGAACGCGTATTTCCTTGGTGTAGACTGATTAGATAATCGGAATAGAGTCCAGCAGTTTCAATCATTAA
This sequence comes from Balneola sp., assembly GCA_002730655.1. Lineage (GTDB taxonomy): Bacteria > Bacteroidota > Rhodothermia > Balneolales > Balneolaceae > UBA1275. The sequence goes on along the minus strand of PCAT01000052.1, from coordinate 1,689 downwards.
TGATTCAAGATGTTCGTTATTCTCACTAAAGTAAGCAGACTCGGAGCGACTCATTGAACGAGACCCTGCCATAATAATCTTAGGACTAAAACCCAGACTAAATTGATCGGAAACCGGAGTGAAATCACTGAGTATGTCTAGCCGTTCACTATATTTAAGCCCTACAGCAAGATAGTTTATCTCATCATGGGCCAACAATTGGGACCTTTTTAATCCACTTGGACTGGGGTAAAATTCTTTATCATACCACCCTCGATTTACTTGAAAGGATTGCTTAAATACATATTCCACATATAGTCCTATGGATAATTGGTCATTGTGAAATCCAACCGCTAACAGTTCTTGAGTTATTGAAGAGCGAAAATGAGTGGGTTCCGAAGAGTCCGTGAATAGCCGATTGAGTTCGCTTTGGTTTTGTGGAAGGGAATTGACCGGTGAAACGGATATGGGCTGATAAGGCTCGTAGGTCATTAACCAACTTGAGAGATCCGATTTCTCATTAGCATTTGTGGATATGTTATGATTAACTATCATAAGTAATCCTAGTTTTACCGTCCATTTTTTTTCTGAATTAAATTGAACATTAGCAGGGTTTATCCGAAATCCATTAACCCCTGAAAGATAACTGACACCAGAACCACCCATACTAGGTAACATTGTAGGGGCACTGCCATAAACTTCAACCGTTTCTACACTTGATTTTTGAGATTGTAGCTGTGCATGAAGCCGAGAGGGTTGTGCGCAAAGAATTGACACAACCATAAAAACCCTGATGGCTAATCGCAAACACCTAATGTCTGAATTTGAGCCAATTAGTATGTACAATACACTTTGCATGGTTGGTACTTCGCACTTGGTATTTCAAACAGCTAATCGTTTATAAGCGAGAGAGGTGCTGCTTGAAGCATTAATTTTTTCTGTCCTCTATTCTTGAAAAATACAACAACTTTTGTCTGTGTTCCACTACCGCTACGGCTGATGATTTTTCCTGTACCAAATTTTTCATGAACAACCACTGCCCCAGCAACAAAGGGATCCGTACCCTCATTAAGGTCATAATCAATACTACCTAAGGAAGAATAGCTTTTATGGGAGGGGCTTTTTCCTGCTGTATCATATTCAATAGTCGTTCCAAGACTACTTCTGCGTTTCTGAGCGCTCGCTATATTTTCATTGGGGCTAGCTTCGCTGTTATCTGTGTTAGAATTAGTACCTCTTGTAGACATGAAACGGTCACTACGTTGTCGAAGAGTGGCACCTGTTTCGGTTCGAACAACTGAGGTATCCACTTCATCTAAAAATCGCGATCGAATCTGACGTTGTTCTTCTCCGTATTTAAAGCGGTTGCTGCAATGACTAAAATAAAGTCGTTCTTGGGCGCGGGTTATTGCAACATAAAATAATCTCCGTTCTTCTTCTATATCTACGTCAAAATTGTCTTTAACTCCAACAGGAAACAAATTTTCTTCAAGTCCCACAACAAAAACAACAGGAAACTCTAAGCCTTTAGAACCATGAACGGTCATTAAGGTTACTGCTGGTTTACTTTCATCGAATTTATCCCCGTCAGTAATGAGACTAATTTCTTGTAAAAAGGCACTAAGAGATGTTTTATTGTTTTCTTTTTCGTAATAACTGATGGCATTGATGAATTCCAATATATTTTCACGCCGCATCAAACTTTCGTGG
>PCAT01000105.1 GCA_002730655.1 Balneola sp. | reverse complement strand
CTGATTCTATGTTGGAGATTCTATCAATCATCAATTCTCTAGTGCGATTATAGTTTAGCCGAGTACGATTAGGATCATCGAGAGTTTTTCTTTCGGGGTCTTGAGCAAGTGTTTCAGACTCCATCTGTGGCACTAAGCGGTCTAATTCCTCGCATAGAAGTTCGACAAGCTGTTGTTTAACCGCTCCTGAGATTCTCATTTGAGTATAGTTTGCAGCAACTGCTCCAATATGGCCAGGGGAATACGGCTTAGCCGGCATAATGCCTCCTTACATTGGATGCTTTTGATTTTTAGCAAAGAGTTAGCCATGTATTATTTGCGTCAAGGGTTAATCGTTCCATACCTTTACTGGTTTGAAGCCAAGTGTCTTCTATCCCAATACTGCCATCTGAATATACTAATTTAGGCTCAATCGCCATTACTCCGTTATTTTCCAGTGGCCTGTCAAACCCTTTCGCAACAACTGGTGATTCATCCAATTGAAGACCGACTGAATGACCGAGAAATTTACTTTGGTCTGGCTTCATACCCATCAGGTGCTCGCTATGTCCCATCGATTCAGCTAACTGGGAACCTATTTCCCAAGCCTTAGAACAATCATCGCCACGGCCTAAGGAAGTAACTACTCTGTCGCTAACTTCTATCATATCGGACAGTCTTTGATCCCAAGGTTCTAGCAATTCACCAATACTATACATCCTAGTAGCGTCAACTACGTAACCTCGATGTACATGAACCAAGTCAACTAAAATTGGCTGGTTTGCTTGTAGTTTATTGAAACCAGAACCCATGCCCGCTAATGGATGTGCACCTGTACCACCAATTGCAGAATCGAAGAACGAAGGTATTCCTCCTGCTCTACCAGATACTATCACTGCTCTGTCACATTGAAGAGGAAATCTCCTCATCTGAACGTTGCCCCCAAACCCGTTACGACGGCTAACCTCCTCAGCGGCAGCAACTATCTCTAACTCTGTTACGCCAAGTTTTATCGATTTTTCAACTGACTCAAACATTTGTTCCTGGATTTTTGCACCCTCTCGCATCATGCTTATTTCCCAATCCGATTTTACCTCTCGCTGACTGTGAATCACTTGAGTACAATCTGTCGCGTCCCCAAGCGGTGCTAGGACACTGCGAAACTTTTGGGCGAAATCTGCTGGAATTTCGCCATCTTGTAATCCCGGCGCTTGTTCAAGGCCAATGTTGGACAATGTTTCAGCAAAGACACTCAGACTAGGAAATTTCTCTACTTTCAATGGAGCGTCGTCTCCTCCAGCTTCAAATTCAGCCCGGCTTACTGAACGCCTTACAAAGAATCGTGCGCCGTCTCCATTTTGGTGAATACTAGCATTTGAATTTGCAGCTGGAACAAATAAAGCACCATTCTGTCTACCACCGGCATAATAGTATAAATCAACGGGGTTTTGAATCAACGCTCCTGATATTTCTGCTCTCGCAAGTCTTTGACTTAGGCGTTCTAGTCTTGCTTCAAGTTCCTTTACAGGAACGCGCCAATCCTCACCATCGGGTCCAGACATATCTTCTACTGACCAAGACGCCATGTAGGCGGCTGAAGCTTAGTGTTGAAAAACTGTAACTATATATCCTCTAAATAAATTACATTTCGCATTCCTCTTCACTGGCGAAATCGAGAAGATATCAAAAACTGTCAACCTTTGGACTCGGCATGGCAAGGGTCCTGAACTTGCGCGACTTCAATGTCGAAAGCAAGACAGTACTGGTGCGAGTCGATATTAATAGTCCATTAGAGCCAAAAAATCAAGAGTTTTTGGACGATACTAGAATCAAAGCAATTATTCCAACATTAAATCTGCTTACGAAATCCAAAGTAGTTATCTTGGCACATCAGTCAAGGCCAGGAAAGAAAGACTTCACCAATACTTTAGGGCATTCTAGAGAACTTGGTAGAGTGCTTGGTCGAAATGTAAAGTGGGTCGACGATATCCATGGTGAAAAAGCCATGAAGGCCATTGAAGAACTAAAAGATGGCGATATTCTAATGTTGAAAAATGTTAGAATGGACCCTGAAGAAGTATCAGTAAAAGGTAACTTCGAAAAGATGGCTGAGACCAAAATAATCCAGAGATTATCAAGCGTTGTAGATATTTTTGTCAATGATGCTTTTGCTTGTGCACATCGTAATACTCCATCGATTGTCGGTTTTACTCACACCCTCCCATGTGTTGCTGGTGAACTAATGAAGCGAGAAATTGATGCCCTTGATATTGCCTTAGAGAATCCAAGACGGCCTTGTATTGCTGTTGTGGGGGGAATCAAGGTTGAAGATTCGATTTCGATTGCTGATAATATGCTAAGAAAGGGTATTGCTGACCAAATCTGGGCAACTGGTGGTGTAGCAAATCTGTTGATCGAGTATTCCGGCGTCGATATTGGCAAAACAAATCATGATTTCTTGGTAAACGAACTTGGTGATTCATATCATAAAACGGTGGAGACTGCAAAAGCGATACTCAATGATTTTGCCGACAAAATCATGCTACCAACCGACTTAGCAGCAAATGTAGAGAATAATCGAGTCGATCTGCAAATTAAGGATTTGCCAATTGAAGCGCCTATTTTTGATATTGGAATTAATTCAACAATGTCCTTATCTTCGGCAATTAAGCAAGCAGGAACGATCATCTTGAATGGTCCTGCTGGCGTCTTCGAATTAACTGATTTTGCTCTTGGAACCATTGAGATGCTGAATGCTTGTGCTGAATCAAGTGGTTATGTTGTAGTCGGCGGAGGGCACACTGCCACTTTAATCATGAATCGTGGGATTGACAAAAAAATGGGACATTTGTCAACTGGTGGCGGTGCATGTTTGAATTATCTTGCCGGTCGTTTATTACCTGGGATTGCTAGTTTGGAGTATAGCGCCGAGAAATTCAAGCTCAAAATATCTCAAACAATTACTGACAATTAAATAATCAAAGCACTAGCCACAACCAGGAATGGTGCCAGATGACTACAGAATACGCTGCACGTTATACAAATACTGTGTTGTATGACGATGCAGGTCATAAACACCTAGGCGATTTTCTAATCCATGATAACGGTGCTTGGTCCGTTTCAAACGGTGATGAGGATGTTCGCCACGTTATCGACGGTTCAGACAAATTACTTACACGCTCGTTACAAAATTGGCATACTCACTTAGCCATGCAACTTAACGCTAGAGATTTTAGCGACGGTTTCACTCTTGATCGGTGGCTGAACGAAGCAATTTTCCCAACTGAATCACGATTAAATCCTGAATATGTTAGAGTCGGTTCTACTGCTGCTGCATGTGAACTTATTGCAACTGGATGTAGTTTTGCTGCTGACATGTATTTCTATCCAGCCATCACTGGTCAAGTTCTCAACGACGCAGGGATAAGAGGTCTAGTTGGTGGACCTGTTAGTGATTTTGCTCTACCATCACACCCTGATGCAAAATCAGCACTTGATGAATTAGACTCCCTTCTTAGTAAGCAGAAATTAAGTGATAGAATTCAATATGCAATCGCCACACACTCGGTTTACCTATGTAGTGAGGAGACCCTAGTTAGGGCTTCAGAGTTAGCCGAAAAACGCAATGGAAGGTTGCACATACATGTTAGTGAAACTAGAAAAGAAATTGCTGATTGTTATGATAAGACCGGAAAATACCCTGTAGAATATCTTGATAGTATTGGCTTTTTCAAACCGGGCACCATATGCGCCCATGCTAGCTGGGTCAAAAAGAATGAAATTCGGTTGCTAAAGAAGCATGGCGCAACAGCGGTACACTGCCCATCCTCGAACATGAAATTAGCATGTGGTGGAACATTATCGTTACCAGCATACACTGCAGAAGGTGTCGACGTCCGAATCGGCACTGATGGCGCTGCATCGTCAGGCAATGGATTGGATATTCTTGCTGAAGCGAGGACCGCTGCTCTCGTTCAGAGGCATGACCATTGGGATGCTACTTTACTACCAGCCAAGGATGTTTTCCAAATGGTCACCAAAGGTAGCAAGGATTGGGTTGCATGGGACTTAGACGACCGCAGAATGTTTCCTCGTGGCCGTTCGAATAACCGGCATCTAGCCAACTTAGTCTTCAATGGTGCAAGGTGTCTTGATATGTGGGTTGATGGATCAGCAGTTAGAATGAACGGTAAAACTACCACATTGGATGAAAAATTGGCGTTGCAAGAACTGAATACATCCGTGGAATCATACTACGATGGTATCGAATAATCATTGATACCGATTTAAAACAAATCCACTGAAAAACACTAGCAACATAACAAAGTATCCTACTGTAGATAATGTCAGCTTTACCTGATAATCCACATTCAGTTCAAAGTCCCCAGAAATCTCGTTAAGGCTGCCAATGCCGACATAATATTCACCAGATTCCACAGACCAAGTAAATCCTGCTACATTATCATCACCAATTGCAACAAAATCGTTATCGTTTCTGGTGCATAATTCAGTATTTGGATTTGAGCGCTCGATAAAATTTAATCCATCGCACTGGTCTTTTTTGTCATCATCTGCAACTACCAAGAATACATCACTTCTATCCCAAGTAATGTCTGCATTAGCCGATATAAGTAGGGCTAAAGGATTTGATTGCACTGGTTCATCTGCAAAGAATACTGAATTGGGTACATTTGGTGTGGGGATAGAATCTACTGAATCCTCGATAGTAAAACCGATAGTGCCAATTATTGACAATAAGACTGATGTAATCATTAGTCCGACGCCGACCTTACTGTTTATTTGCAACCTTAATCACCTACAATTGTAAGAAGGCAAGTGCTAAAATCACATAACTTCCAAGCAGCATACCACCTTCAAGCCAATTTGATTTGCCATCTGCTAAAATCGAATTCACTACGAGAACTGATACAAAGGTTGCAGCAGTTTCTAACATGCCAAACTCAAGGGTTAGAGGTACCCCTAGAGCCCAAGCAAAGAGAATCATGGCTGGTGCTGCAAATAGCGCAATTTGCACGCTACTACCTACTGCAATTGCAATAGACAAATCCATCTTATCTTTGCCCGCAACAATTACCGCAGTAAAGTGTTCTGCTGCATTGCCAAAGAAGGGTAGTAGTATTACTCCGATGAATAACTCAGGCATGCCCCATTCAACTACTGCTGCTTCCAAACTATGGACTAAAATGTGCGCCATCCATGCAACCAGTACTGTTGCTAAGATTAGCAGAATCCATGCGTCTTTATTGGTCATTTTCGGCTCTTCATGATGACCATGCCCGGATTCAGTGGCAAATACGTGCGCGTGGGTTTTCAATTGAAACAGTAAGGCAAATCCGTAAATAATTAACAAAACAATCGCTGCATATTGAGATATATTTTCGACATCTGATACAGTACCCCCTGAATGGTGAACTGCACTAGGGATTATAAACGCTACAACGGCAAGTAATAGTAGAGTTCCATTCATTTGGATGGCATCGCTGTTGAAGGTCTGTTCCTTATGCTTCAAACCACCCCAAAGCATCGCTAAGCCGAGCACTAGAAGCATGTTGCCAAGTATTGAACCAATAAGCGAAGCTTGTGTCACCGTTACCATTGTTTCAACTATTTCAGGATCATTAGAAGCAGCATATATTGCCAATCCGACAATTATCAGTTCAGCTGCATTGCCAAATGTTGCGTTTAGAAAACCGCCAATGGCTTCCCCAGTTCTCAATGCTATCTCTTCGGTACCTTTTCCCATTAAGAACGCTAATGGCATTATGGCGATCATTGAGAAAAGAAATGCCATTGTAAGATTATGTTGGTAATTGAAAAATATCGCCAAAGGCAATGCAACAAGCAACCAATTCAACTTGTTATTAATTGGACTAAATGAATCAATTACAGACTCCATAACATGCCCAGATTCCTTAGTCAAATTATCCTCGCCAACTTCATCAATTGTGTCTGCCATAGATTTGAGACTGAAGATACACTAATTGAGGTATCTGTGCAATGCCTGCTTAATCTTCCGATTTCGTGCGTCTAGTTGGGCGGCGTTTGGGCGCGTTTCTCGGTGCGGCTCGACGACCTACCTTACGTTTTGGCTTAGGCTTTTCTTCAACCTCCTCCTCATCATCGAATTCATCATCGTCCAATCCAAAGAAAGCATCATCTTCCTCGGGCTCAGGTTCTGGTTTGGGTTTTGATTTACTTCTCCTAGCCTTTCTTTGTACAACATTGACAGAGAATGGATCGTCTTCCTCTTCTTCTATTTCTGGTACTTGTTTAGATTCTTCTGCTGGAACTGATTGAGTCGTATTGGTAATTGAGTCCATATCGATATCCTGACTTGTGCCGATAAATTCTGACATCCAGTCATCATCATCATAATCGTCATCTGATTTTTTCTTCTTTGGCCCTTTCATGCCCGCACTGATGACAAATAGCATCAAGATGATTGAAATGAATGCGATTCCAGAAGATACCCAGACAAATACATATGGCGGATCTGAAAATGACGGTTCAACAATTATTGGTTCTGGTGGAGGTTCAATTGATTGGACATATTGGCAATTTGTAGTCCCATCTTCATTGTTGAAGCAATAATCCACAATGAATACCACTTGTTTAACCACTTCATTGCCTGCTGAATCAACCGCTCTAACAGTAACTGCATGCACTCCATTATTGAGATTACCCGCACTAAACTCTTCCATGAAAACCAAGGCGCTACCATCTCCATCCACATCTTCCAAAACTTCTGGAGTTATCCAGGAACCAACCTGCTGTGTATTAGAACCGTAATTGGATGTAATTTTGTACTGCATAATTTCAATTTCTACATCGTCGCTAGCCCCAGCATAGATGGTAATCGTTTCCTTTGCTAGGTATTTTGACCCATCTCCCGCAGATGCTGGTGAGTAAATTGTTAGAATTGGTTTTTGAGCATCTAGACTTCTTTCTGTCCAACTTAATTGCTGGTTGTTAAAACTCTCATCGACCATATCTATTTCGATTGTGATTAAACCGGCTGAAACTGATGAGGTGATATCGAATGTGTGATAATACTCTGGTCCTTTTGTTGGGTCTAGGAGATTATCTGCATACATTAGCATTTGACGAGGGCCGTTGGTTATTTTGCCCCCTGAAGAGGTTGTTATATCCACGGTTGGATTACTAAACAGGTATTCGTTAATTGAAACTCGAATACTATAACTCCCGGATACCAAAGAGGGGCTTAGGTAAAGTTGGTCATCTTCATCAAATAGATTATATGTTGCTGTTGGAGGAGTTGTATCTTCCTTTACTTTTAGAGCATTACCACCTGAACCCGGGAATGATTCTATATTTTTATTACCGAATTCATCTTCAACAGTGATAGCATACCACGTATTTCTTTCAACATCATTTGGAATTTGATAATTTTTAGTGAAGGTAAATTCTGTCAAGATTGAACCAGTATCTAGGATATCTGCGTCAAAGATTGTCCAGCCATTTTCATCTGTTACATCGGACACCTCATCTTCATCTTCACCAAATGGATTTCCTTCATGTTGCCATATTGAGTATTTTTCGCCATCCAACTGCTGGTCATTTAACCACTCTATTGTCAACAGAGAGATTTCACCTTCGACATCGATTGAGTTGATTCTAGGGGCTGGGGGAGTTATTGTTTCCTCATAAACCGGACCAAACCAATTCTGCACTAATTGGGTGTAATGGTATGGACCTGCTGTATGCTGATATAGCGCTTCACTGGTGACAAAGTAGAATGAGGTCCGATCTACTTCTGGAGGAATTTGTGCGGTGAATTGTTGTATACCGTCTGTCACTGTTCCCTGATATTCCATAGTAACATTCTCAACAAATTGGCTGCCAGAGACAAGATAATTAGAACGCCAAATGTGATACTTCTCCCCTTCTGCACCAAGTTGGTCGTTCCATGTTATCAGAGTTTCAGAGTTACCAATGAATGTAGCCATAACACCTGTTGGTTCTGCAATCCAGTTGAAGAACGCGTCCTCGTACAAAGAAGTGCAAGAAAACGGTGCAATATCTTCATCGAAGATTCCGTTCGAATCGATAACTACTACACAATAATAAGAGGTCCCCAATCTTCCTATTGGGACTTGATATTCAAATTCTGAAATTCCTTCTTCTACAAGAGCTATTTGTGTTGCGCCGAATTGTGTTGTTTTGTTAAACGGTTCTCCCGAACTGTATATAGCGTAGGATTCTCCTTCCTCACTTGATACATCGGCCCAAGTTATTGTAGCGGTTCCACCACCTGATTGTGAGTCAGGTGCAAAAAAGGCATTAGTAGAAGTTACTGGACTTGCCGGCATGTTATCTTCAACAAGAGTGGATATTAGAGCATTGTTTGATAGGAATCTTATGTCTTCATAATCTTGTCCTGCTCCAAAGTAATTTGGCAGATTGTATGTTACGGCATAATATACCTCTCTATCTGTGTCTTGGGGAATCTGTATTTCATAACTCGAGAAGCCGGGAGCGAGTTGGGCGATTGGGGACATAGAACTAAACAATGAGGCTGCTGAATTTCTCGTAATCGGTTGGGTTGACATCCAAATACGAGTTTGATATGCATCTGGGCCAGTTTCAGGTAAAACATAG
>PCAT01000051.1 GCA_002730655.1 Balneola sp. | reverse complement strand
TTATGGGTTTCACTAGGGCTAGATGATATAATTAAAGAAAAGTTAGATGTATACAACAGTCTACATTATTATATAGGCGAGCAATACATAGGTAAACTTTCCCAGGTAAATAAATCTCTTCAAACAATTTATGAATTAGACGAGGCCGTTTATTTTGCAGAATTCAACGTTCAATTGATTCATGAGGCTCGGCGGGAAGTAAGAGTACCTACATTCTCAAAAATTCCAAAGTTTCCTGGTATCGAATACGATATCGCATTGGTTATGGACAAGGAAATCGCTGCCGGTACAATTGAGACTGAAATTAGTCATATGGGGACGAAGCTACTCCAAAAGATCCGTATTTTTGATGTTTATGAAGGTAAAAATATACCCAAAAACAAAAAGAGTATTGCATTCCGAATGTACTTCTTAGACCCAAATAAGACATTGAATATCAGCGATATAGAGCCTATAATTGATAAGGTTGTAAGATCATTAAATAAGAAGTATACTATAGAATTAAGATCATAATTCTATGAACGCAACATCCGAACATACTGAACGCTTTAAAGAACTATTAGAAGAAATATATACCGAGGTAAACCTGCTCAAAAAACAACTCAAAGAATCTAAAAGAGAACAGTTAAATCTCATTAAGAAAATAGAAGAAGAGCGTGGAAAACAAACGGATATTTTCTCAGCAATCAGTGAATCTGAACGCTTAGCAATGCGACAGCAAATTAAATCTATGATCCATAAAATTGACCGTCACTTAGAAGGCAACTAACTTGTTGAATGGACTATTGTGAAATCACTTAAAGTATCAATATTAGGAAAACAGTACCCACTCATGATTGAAGATCATGAAGAGGAAAATATGCTTAATATTTGTAGTTACGTCGATGAAAAATTACAAGAATATCGGCACCAATTAATCAAACAACCCGAATCAACGGTAATGGTACTAGCTGCCTTAAGTATTACAGAAGAATTATTTGAACTAAGGCAACAACTCTCTGAATTAGAGAAGAATGATACTTTAATGATGAAACGCATGAATTCAAAAATTGAGCGACTTCTCGAAGACATTAGAGGATAATTCGTGCCTAAACATGTGACAATCTTATTTATTGGAGACATTGTTGGAGAAGAAGGTTTGGGAGTAGTGCGTAGCTTTTTGCCCTCACTAATTCAAAAACACAAAGCTGACTTTGTTATAGCAAACGGCGAAAATACTCATGAAGGACATGGTATAAATGACGCTATTATAAAAGAATTACTCAGCTTAGGCATTCACGTGATTACAGGTGGAGACCACTCCTTTGATAAATGGAAAGTGTTTCCATATATGAGAAGCAACAACCATATATTACGACCCCTTAACTATCCTACTGGTAATGCTGGTTTTGGCTATGGTATATATTCTATTCCTTCAGTGAATGTTTCCATAGGAGTTATAAATATCCAAGGTAGAACCTTTATGAAAGCCATTGATGACCCATTTAGGTTGGTTGATTGGGCCATTGATCAAATTCAAAAAGAAACCTCACTTATTTTTATCGATTTTCATGCCGAAGCAACTGCTGAAAAAGTCTCCATGGGCTGGCATGTAGATGGACGAGCTTCTGTATTGATTGGAACCCACACTCACATCCCAACTAATGATGCCCGTATTCTTCCCAAAGGTTTGGGCTATTTAACCGACGCTGGGATGACTGGCTCCTACGCTGGATCATTGGGAATGGATGTAAAAGTAGCAATAAAACGATTCATGACAGGAGTTCATCAAAAATATAAAGCAGCTACTGGAGATACTCATATAAGTGCTGTCTTAGCAAAAATTTATATTGAAAGTGGAAAATGCATGGAAATACGCCCATTGATTTTCCCAGAATTTAATAAAGTGTCCGAAAAACCCAACAGATTTTGAATTCACTACTTCGTATTACTAATATCAAAAAAAATTTTAAAGCCCCAGAAAATGGAGTAGTCAATGTGCTTAATGGAGTTAACCTAGAGATTAAACCGGAAACGATTACCTCTATCATCGGTTCGTCAGGAAGTGGGAAAAGCACTTTATTACACATAATCGCCGGTTTAGATAAAATAGATTCAGGCTTAATAGAATGGCAAGGAGATGATATAACCCAATGGGATGATAAGAAGATAGCCATTTTCAGAAATACTGAAATAGGCTTTATATTCCAATTCCATCACTTGTTACCAGAATTCAGTGCAATAGAAAATGTTATGATTCCAGCCATTATTCACGGCAAATCAGAAAGAGAAAGTAATCGTTTGGCTAAAGAATTATTAGATGAATTTGGGTTAAGCCACAGAATCGAACACCGTCCCAACCAACTTTCTGGCGGTGAACAACAAAGAGTCGCTATGGCTAGGGCGCTTATTAATACCCCTGCCCTCATTTTAGCAGATGAACCAACGGGTAATCTAGATGAAAAAAATTCGTCCACAGTACTTAAATATTTACTTACTCTAAGAGATCGATTTAAAGTGTCGATACTTATGGTAACCCATGATAAAAGCATTACCGAAGATGGTGATTTTATATTTGAAATGAATGATGGTAAGTTATTACCCATATAATTAACCTTAAATTACTAGAATGGATATTTTTAACATTTTATTAGTATTTAAAAAAAGAGAAATATGTTAAAATCAATTCAACCTGGACAATTTAGGTTTTGCTTAATGCACAAAGCACCGTATTTTTTGCTACTAAAAATTTAACATTATATGTATTATGGCAGATTCTAAAAAAGACGATTTAACTAAAGACCCTCTTATTCAATGGTTTGAAAAAACCAGTGAATACATACAATCCAATAAAAATATTATTATTGGAATTTCAATAGTTATAGTGGTAATTACTGGATCAATAATTGGGTATTCGTTTTATTCTGATTCGCAAGAAGAACAAGCACAACAGCTATTATCAATTGCTGAAGGATACTATGCCGAAGGTGATTACCAAAAAGCCCTAGATGGGGATAGCTTTGAATTAACCTATGGTTTCCGTGCAATTGCAGACGACTTTGCCGGAACCTATGCAGGTAACTTAGCAACCTATTATTCTGCCATTTCAGCCTATCAGTTAGAAAATATTGACGAAGCGCTAATCTATATCCAAGAATTTGAGGTTCCAAAAGGAATTTTAGGCGTCGGGGCAAAAAATCTGCATGCTAAACTCTACTTAGCTAACGGTAGTTTGGAGTCAGCTGCTATATCATTTGAGGCTGCTGCGCGTTGGAACAAAAATGAAGCAACCACTCCAGATAATTTATTAAGCGCAGCGGAGATCTACTCTGAATTAGGGAATACAACCAAAGCAGCCGATTTAGTTGCGGAGATTCTAACTCAGTTTCCTAATAGCAGTCAACAGGCACGCGCTGAATTTCTCAAAGGTAACTTGGCGATTCAATAAATACTCAACTTTCGTTTTTGAGCTGTATGTATTTCGATAAGTGACGATGTGCTAACTGCGAATTTTGTTCTAGCATGACTTTTATTGGATTCATTATACTATTCTTCCGTTGCAGCATTTTCTTGACACGATCGACACATCTAATCCCATACTCTATATCTAAACGTTCATTTAGTTCGCTTTTTTGGGTAGGAAATTCCCATCTATTTAATGCAGAATCACTGAGGCATTGCACAGCTGAGTGCTTAAATTCTTCTACCGTTTTGGCTACATAACCAGGAAAATCTACTCCATCTAAATGCACACTAAGCCCTTCACTACCTATAGGAGTAGTTACGATAGGTAATTCCATTGAGATAGCATCCAATATTTTTCCCTTTACTCCTGCACCAAAGCGTAAAGGAGCTAACAAAACTCTATATACTGCCATGGTAGAGAAAACATCATCCACCCTACCCTTCATATGAAAACCTATAGATGGATTGTTTAGGCGCTCCATTTTGGCATCCATATACGCTCCATAAATATGACACTCGATATCTTTATTCCCTTGACCACACAACGCTTCATTAATATGTGGCCATAATTGATACCGTAAAAAGTGTACGGCATCTCTATTGGGTGCATGCTTAAAGTTGCCAATGAAGCATGCATGAGTACGTGTATCATTATTTAATGGACTAAATTGCCCAACCAATCTACTAGAAATTATAGGCAGATACAGTAGTTGATTAGGCGGTATGCCATAATACTTCTGTGCATAAGAAAATTCAACATCAGATACCACAAGACTCAGATCTGACCGGTGCATACTTACCATCTCTCGAAGCGCAATAGTGTTGTAAACAGATTTAGGTTTTACTTCATGTTCAGCCACATATAAATGAGTCGGATACCCCCTATTTTCAAGTTCTTCAAGGGTCAATTGCCTGGCACGACGTAAACCGTGTAAGTCTTCAGTATCTAATATTCTAATTGCTTTAGGGCAAGCTTCCATTACATGCCACGAAAATTGCTCTTCGGTAGGATATCGATCAAAAACAACTACATCCGGATTTATTTGGGCTAATTTAGCGCTAGTTTCACTACAGTTAGGATCTATGGAGTGCCTATAAACTCCTTCTAGGTCTTTATACAAAGCCGAATAGGATCCCTGTTCTGCTGTAGAACTAAGGTGGAGTTCAAAGCCTTCTCTAATAAACAACCTTATTAGATAATCCAACCTAACACCAGCAGCAGATGAGGATGGTTCTGGCCATACCAAACAAAAAAACAAAACTTTCATTAGTTAAAATTAAACCGAATGGTTGAGCTAAATCCTGGCTGAATAATAATCGACCTACGAATAATTAGGCTCTCAGGCTTATTGTATGGCACCCAACTGCCTTCATCCCATCTTTGGTTAGCGTTCGTGTCCAAATATAGCCGGAGATTATAGGTAGATGCGATCAAGGAGTCTATTTGGATACGTTCTACGAACTGGCCTTGTTTGAGTAGTCGACCTTCCTGAGTGCGTAGTTCGTAGGTAACAGTTTCTGTGGAAAGAGAATCATTAGGGCCAATCATTTTAACTAGCTCTATTGCTCCCCAATTGCTAGGACCAGAAACTGAAAATGGTACTAACACCCTACGTTGCGTCCTCGGGTTCCAAGCCAGAAATTGATAATCTACTCCATCCGACCACTCCAAATCAGGATACAAAACTACGCGATTCGATTTAACTATACTTTTAGACCAACTTTCGCGTTCAACCACACCTTCTACTATTCGTAGTGAATCGATAATGGCAGCATTACGAATAGGTGCAGCATACTGCAACTCCACCGAATCCCTCATACCTAATAAACCTTCAGGGCGCACCCCGATAAATCGTTGAATCGTTGTGTCTGTCGCTCCAGAACCAATGAGTTCTTGAGTAAAGGGTTCCATAGCATTACCAAAAAAATCCTCAAAACCCCTTACCCTTAATTCATATGTACTATCCTGCACGAGCGGCCTACTAGATTGAGCTAAAACAATGCTAGGATCCGCTGGCGCTATATACAAGGGTATAGCTGAAAACTCAGTTTCAGAAAAGCCTGCTTCTAGAGTAATCTGGCCAGTAAATTCATTAACAAGTGCCTCGGAAAAACGAATTCGAAGTCGACTGCTCGAAAGTAAACCTACCCCTAAAACTTCTGGGCGCATGGTGTCTGCCTCCATTATGTAAATGGAAGCTAAGGTGTCAATGACCCCATTTTGCACATTAACTGAACGCGTATTAAAAGCATGAGCAGATTCCAATGATGAGTCCCAGATTTTATTTCTGTTACGATCTTCAAAATGAACAATACTGTACTCTGTTTCACGTACATAGTTAAATCGAAACGTACCTCCAGTGTCTGTTTCTGTTCGATAAAGTGCTTTTTTCTGTATATCATACGTATTGGGAAATAAAAAGACTTCCTTTCCTTCAAGGCCTTTACCCGTTTCTGCATTCAATACTTTGCCTATCAAGCCACCTTTATCTATTTGATCACCTGTTGAAAAGGCAATAACCTCAGAGGCACCCATGGCATTATTTCGGGTATCAGAGACTTTATTGCCCAAGGTAATTAAGAGCGTGGTTGAATCAGGTAGTGGCGATTCAAAATCAATGAATAACGTCTTTTTTTTCCAAGACAATTCATAATCGATACCAATATCAGGCTCGATTTGTAAATTAGACGATAAAGAATTTCGATTCACATATTCTGAAAACTCAATTTCTACGCGTTGCGAGTTAACACCCGTTAGTAGATTTTGCGGTACAGTCCGAATTATACTAGGACCTTCTTTGTCCATTGGCCCACCCGTAGGAGCAATAGGAGTTGCACAGGATAGCAAAGAAAACAGTAACAAAACCAGGCAAATCTTCGTTAAACTGGATAAATAGTTCATGGTAATTTTTTCATGTTTCACACTACAATATAAAAGGTTGCATTGAAAGTTTTGTATACTTCCACCGATGAATAATACCACAATTATCAACTTCATCCCTAGTTTAAATGCCTTATGAATCCTTCCTAAAACGAAGAATGACTTCAGTTTTATGGTTACTGTATTTAGTTTTATTTCAGATTTCCTGTGCTTCCTACCTTTTAGATCAAACACAAGAGGGGATTAAAGACGCAGTGTATGATAAGCGCTATAGTGAGGCTATTGTTAGTTTAAAAGAGTCAAAAGAAAAAGAGATCTATAAAGAAAAAGATTCTATCCTCTGGAATCTAGAAATGGGCATGCTAAAACATTACAATGGTGCCTATGAGGAGAGTAACATGTATTTTTCAGATGCTGAAATTGCCATTGAACAGGCCTTCACTAAAAGTGTTAGTCGGGGTATTTATGCCTTCTTAGGAAATGATAATCAACTCAAATATGATGGAGAGCCATATGAAGAATTCTATCTTCATACCTTCAAGGCCTTAAACTATATTCATCTAAACAAAATAGATGCTAGTCTTATCGAAATTCGAAAAATGGTCTATAAAATCGACCAACTCAATATTCAACTACGAGGACTTGCCGACACTTATGCCAGTAATGACACACTTACCAGTTCAATCGACTGGAATACTAAAGATATTAACGTCCAAAACTCACCTTTTGCTCGGTACCTAGCCGCTAATTTATTTACGGCCCTAGGTAATGTAGATGCCGCTCGGATAGAGCGTGAGCAATTCAATAGAGCCATAGCTGAACACTACCACTTGATTAATTTTTCATCAGAATCGGATATCAGCCTCATACAATTAAATAGAAATGTAACACCAGAATGGAGTCTCAGCAAGAATAACAACGTACTTCTGCTGAGTTTCACAGGTATGGCACCTGAAAAAATACAACAAGACCTGCGAGTCTATAATGAGTATTGGGAGACTGAGTTAAAGGTCTCCCTACCCATTCTTAATCCTTATCGGTCGGAGATAATGGAGATTCAAATTTGGGTTGGAGACTCACTAATCGGACTCAGTAAACTGCTTGAGTCCATGCATGAAGTAGCACAAGAAGTCTACACTTCAAAAATGCCCATTATATATGGGCGAGCAGTACTACGAGCTATATCAAAATATACTGGTACGCGATGGGTTGAAAATATACCGGAAGAGGAAGATTCGTTTTTTGCCCATTTTTTAGAATTTACAGGAGACCTTTACAAAGAAGGTTCTGAAAAAGCAGACCTACGTTCCTGGACTAGCCTTCCTGGAAATGTTTTTGCCCATGCCTTCCAATTAGATCCAGGCTCATATGAAATGGAGTTTCGGTATATAAACAAACAAGGGCTACCCATATACTCAGAATTTAGAGACGTTCAAATCAAGCAGGGGCATTTGGTACACCTGCTTGAAACTCATCTAGCGTTTTAATGCAATAGCTACTAAGCTCATGAACCCGTATTATTATATTTAGATTACTAACAAAAAATAATCCCACTATGAAAACAACCATTAGCCTTAGCCTTTTTGTTCTTCTGGTAATTAGCATTCAATGTAAAC
>PCAT01000050.1 GCA_002730655.1 Balneola sp. | reverse complement strand
TAGTTGTAATATAGGTGAAAGGGTAGTCTCTTTTTGGACTGCTGCTGATGTGTTCATTTGAAAATTAAATATTGTCGGAAAAATTTAGTTATTACCAACGCCGGAATGTTGTTTATTAACTTAAGGGTTACTAATAAATAACATGATTTATGGCTAGTTTACTTTATGTCATTCAGGTGTGCTTTAAAAGTTCTATTATATTTGAAATATTCAGCCTGTGTACTCAAGAGTATGATATGATTATAACCACAATTTGTTAATCACAGTTCTTATGTTTTTAATCTACCTTCGAACAATTAAAAAATGCTTTATTTGGATGGTTGGGCTGTTAATACTACAAAATTTTATGGGAGTTCAGGCACAGCAAAGCCCCGAAAAAATTTTGTTCTTTGGGGATAGTATAACGGCTGGTTACGGATTAAACCCAGACAAAGCTTTTCCTGCTTTAATTCAGCAAAAAATCAATTCATTGGGGTTAAATTATACGGTCGTGAATGCTGGACTTAGTGGTGAAACTTCGGCTGGTGGACTTCGCAGAGTTGACTGGGTTCTACAGCAAGGAGTCGATATTTTTCTGTTGGAATTAGGGGGCAATGATGGGCTTAGGGGTCTAAATTTACAGCAAACTAAGGCTAACCTTCAAGGTATTATAGATAAGGTACAAGCTAAATTTCCCCAAGCACTAATCGTCTTGGCAGGTATGGAAGTACCCCCAAATTTAGGGGCTGATTATATGCTTGAGTTTCGACAAATGTATGTGGAATTAGCTGAGCAGAACGATGTGTTATTTATCCCTTTTGTATTAGAGGGGGTAGGGGGTGTACCGGAACTCAACTTGCCAGATCAAATTCATCCGAACCAAGAAGGACATGTAAAAGTAGCTGAACATGTTTGGGGCTATCTGGTTGATGCACTCACCAGCAGTAATACCACTAAATAAGCATCTGCTTTAGCTAGTTTCCAAGTGATTGTGGCACATATTTTTTATGCATTATCTACTATAACCAGGCCACATTGAAATGAGATCAGCTACACGACTAGAAAATGAGCGGACCCATTCTGTGTATTGAAGGCTGCTTGGATGCAATTGATCCTCGGCAATAAGCTCGGAATTAATTTTTGCAAGTTCTGATATGGGGGTTATATCATAAAATGGGATGCCAAAACGCTGGCAGATTTCTCTGGCTTTTCCGTCATAAGCTAACAGATCGGATCTGATCGCATCCTCTCCTCTTGTTTGGCCAAAAGGAGTAACACCGTAGTTGGGAATAGATACGGCAAATATACCTGATGCTCCGTATACAGAATATTGAATCGCCCATTTAATTAACGCTTCATATTCTTCTTCAAATTGTTTGAATTCATACCCTCGATATTGATTATTTACTCCTATTAGTAGAGATATCAACTCGTATTTTTCTTCTAGACCTGCTTCTTCGATTCCTCGCTGTAGTTCATCAGTAGTCCAGCCAGTAGTAGCTATAATTGTAGGTTTATTAACTTGAAGATTGTAGGCTTCGCGAAGGGTATCTGCCAATTGTAGAGGCCAACTTTGGGTAGAATCTACTGCCTCTCCAATAGTGTAAGAGTCCCCTAATGCTAAATAAGAAATACTGGGCAGTGCTTGTCCGGTATTTATGACGTAATTATCCTCATCGGGTTTAGATTTATCACAAGCACTGATAGTGAGGCAAAAAATGAAACAGTGAATGAAAAAAAAAACGCATGTTAAAATAGAGTTCTAAGATATTGATTTAAATATTTATAGATGCTACAGTAGGTCGAAACATCTCGAACAATTAGGTAGCAAGTACGATTATAGAGAGACTAATAGGAATGATGCAACGGATTAATTGCGAAAAAATGAGTGTATTTATAAACTATTTACTATTATTACCACGATAAGATGCTTTTTTGGAAGCGCTTGCATTTATGTGTAAATTATCAAGATGTACATTTACAGATTGCTGCTTTTACTTTTTAAGCACACGTAAAAGTTGAAATAACTACCAATCATAATTAATTAGGAATCATTATGAGTAAAATGCTGCGGCAAATGATGCTGTTAACGGTTGTCTTTTTGGCATATAACACAGCAAATCTACATGCCATTAATCCCAACCCAGAATTGAATACAACTGTCTCAGGGCAAGTACTGGACGTTGACGGAGACCCTTTAGCAGGGGTTAATGTTGTTGTACAAGGTACAATTGTAGGAACCCCGACCAACTCGAATGGTGAATTTAGCTTAACAGTACAAATAGATCCACCTATTGTATTAGAATTTTCAATCATAGGTTTTCAAACACAAGAAATAGCTATAGAAGACAATGATGTATCGGACATACAAGTGGTGATGGAGGAACAGATATTTTTTGGAGCTGATCTTGTAGTATCTGCTTCTCGAGTTGAAGAATCAATTCTTAAGTCTCCTGTTTCTATTGAAAAAATGGATATACTAGATATTAAAAACACTGCAGCAACGTCTTTTTATGACGCTTTGCGTAATGTAAAAGGTGTTGATTTTAGTACGCAAAGTATCACTTTCAGTTCTGTAAATGCTAGAGGGTTTGGCTCTAATGGTAATACTAGATTTGTGCAGTTACTTGACGGCGTTGATGGTCAAGCACCGGGATTAAATTTTCCTATTGGAAACATTCTAGGAGCTTCAGAGTTAGATGTAGAGAGTGTTGAATTAATACCAGGTGCGGCATCAGCACTGTATGGTCCTAATGCAATGAATGGTATTCTGTTGCTTAACTCAAAAAGTCCTTTCGATTATCAAGGATTAGATATTCGTACGAAGGTTGGAACAACTCATCAGGATGGTATTGACCATGAAGCATCTTTATATCAGGATACTGGGTTTAGATATGCACAAGCAATTAATAATAAATTTGCATTCAAAGTAAGTGCTACATGGTTGAATGCTCAAGACTTTGTTGGTGTAGATTATAGAGATCAAAGCGGTGCTACCGTAGAGGGTATACCAAATAATTCAGAAAGAATGAGGGATGTTAATAGAGTTTATGATGGGGTCAATACCTATGGTGATTTTGCTATCGATATTGGGACAATTGCGGATATCACTATAAATAATCCAGCTTCAGATCCTTCTTTAGTAGGCTCTTTAATGGCTATTAGAAGTTTATTACCTAATGGTGCAAATGGAGCATTTACTCCTACTGGATACCGAGAAAATGAATTCGTTGATAACACAGCTGAAAATATCAAAATAGGTACAGCATTACATTACAGATTAAACGATAAAATTGAGGCGATCGCTCAGTTCAATGCTGGTTTGGGTAATACTGTTTATACTGCTAACGATCGATTTATTTTAGATGATCTAAGCATATGGACTGGTAAATTGGAATTACGTGGCTCAAATTTTTCTGTTCGAGCTTATACAACTCAAGAAAACTCTGGAAACTCATACGCTGCGAATACTGTAGCATCGCTTATCAATCAACGACATTATTTGCCGGCTTATTTTGGAGCCTATGTTGATTATCTGACGGGTAGAAATACTACAGGTGCCAATCCTACAGGAATTACATTTAATGCTACAGACTATAATGCTCTTCACAATGCTGCGAGAGCAGTTGCTAATGCAGCACAACCTGCTGCTGATAGTGATGTATTTAAAGCCAGCATGGATGAATTTAGAAATAAAGCTATCTCCGAGGGGGGAGCTAAATTCCTAGATAAATCAGCACTATACCACTATGAAGGCAGTTATAACTTTGGTGATGCTATTAAGTTTGCAAACATCTTAGTAGGAGCCAATTTCAGAACTTTTGCGCTTAATTCTGAAGGTACACTTTTTGCGCTAGATGATAATGGTGATGAGGTTTCCTTTAATGAGTATGGTGGTTATATACAACTTTCAAGAGATCTTACAGAAAGTCTAAAGCTACAGACTTCTATGAGATACGATAAAAACGAGAATTTTGAGGGTCAAATATCGCCTAGAGCGTCTGCTGTATGGGAGTT
Organism: Balneola sp.; assembly: GCA_002730655.1. Lineage (GTDB taxonomy): Bacteria > Bacteroidota > Rhodothermia > Balneolales > Balneolaceae > UBA1275. The sequence continues at coordinate 5,676 of PCAT01000050.1, read as the reverse complement.
TGCGAATAACCAAAATCTTCGAGCTTCTTTTCAGAAAGGATTCAGAATGCCAACTACACAAGATCAATATATTGATTTAGATGTTGTTACCCGTCGCCTCCTTGGTCGAAATGAATTAATTGCTGACAGATACAATTTGGACAAAAATACAGTTTATACCACTGAGAGTGTTCAAGCTGCACAAGCTAGTGGAAATATTAGCGACTTAGTTGTAGCTACTGATGCTTATAAGGAATACAAAACTGAAAAGGTTACTACTTTTGAAGTTGGGTATAAAAGTGTTCTATTTGATGGCAAACTATTTTTAGATCTTTATTACTACAATAGTACTTATCAAGACTTCGGTGCGGAAATCGACGTTACTCAAGCATATTCAATAGCCGGTGGATTAACTGGATCTGGAGCTATTCCTGCCGGGTATACAACATCAGAAGGTGTAGCTCACAGCTCTGAATTGCAACAAGTCTTTGTTGCGGGTGGTGGCCAAGGCATTGGTCTACAGAGATATGGTTATGATACTAATATGGATGAAGATGTTAATACTTATGGATTTGGGTTAAGTGCTGATCTTATGCTTTTTGGTAATTTTAAAGTGTCTGGTAATGCAACTTACAATAAAATTGAAGATTTAGACGACTTAACACAACGTACTTATAACGTAGCTTTCAACACACCAGAGTGGAGATATAACTTCTCATTGAGTAATAGGAAACTGACTGATAAAGTTGGATTTAACATGACATACAGATGGCAGGATGCTTATCTATGGCAGTCATCTATTGGTTCTGGTATAATGCCAGATTTTCAAACCTTAGATGCACAAATATCTTATGCATTACCAGCACTTAATGCTAGTATAAAGATGGGTGGATCTAATATTCTAAATGAGCGTTACACAACTTCATTTGCAAATCCAAATGTTGGAGCCATTTATTATATACAGCTTAATTTTGAAAACCTTTTAAACAGATAGTTAAATCATGAATAGTATTAAGACATTAAAACACATCGCTACTTTAGCTTTAGCTATCATTGTTTTAGCTAATTGTAGTTCAGAAGACACACTTACTAGTGATTGGATAGAGTCAAATACGACGGAGTCTAACCTAACCTTAGGAACATTAGATGCTTCAAACTTTATTTGGCTTGGAGCCTCTATATCCGCAGGATATCAAGATGGTGGCTTTTTCAAGTTAGGGCAAGATAATTCATATGGTAGCATTGTCGCTAAACAGATACAACAAGTAGATCCCAATGTTCCATATAATTATCCAAATATTGTCTCAGAAAAGGGTACAGGCAGGACTGCAATTGACTTGAATGCAGCACTAGCATTTTTAACAACAGGTCAAGGCTCATTGGGAGATGCACTTGTACCTGAAGCTGGTGATGGTGTGTCACTTAACACAAACTCACCAATACATAATTTCTCAGTGCCTGGTATTAGAACAATTGATATGGGTGTAGCTGGGTATGGACAATTAAATGGTTTATTCGGGGCTTTTATGAGTAGTCCAACTGCATCAGTTATAGGCGATGCAGTAGCAAGTAATCCAAGTTTCTTCTCACTGTGGCCTGGAGGTAATGACCTTTTAGGATATGCATTAGGTGGGGGCTCTGTAGATGGATATGATCCTACCAATACTGGTGCGTTGACTGATCCTGCAACATTTGCTGCTGCGCTCAATGGAGCATTATCTGCTCTTACAGCTAACGGATCTCATGGAATCGTTTTGAACGTAGCGCCATGGACTATTATCCCTTATTTTCAAGCGGCAACTCAATTGAGTGGGGGTGTAAATCTACTACCAGCAGGTTCTATTGATGCACCTACCGCTGCTTTTTTAAACAGTGTGGCGGCATATGGAGCATACAATGCTGCATTAGATCAAGTAGTTCTAGCTGGTGCGATTACTGCTGAAGAAGCTGCGATGAGAAAAATTACATTCACAGCTGATGTTGCAAATGCACCTGTTATTACAGATGAATCATTAACCGATTTATCAGCTATGGGAATAGCTAGTATGCGTCAGGCATCACCTGGCGTAGCATCACTAGGCATACCCGCTGATGTTTTTCCATTGACTGCAATATTTACAATTGGTGTACCGCAAGGGGATGGGAGTGTACCTGGCGTGTCTGTACCACTTGCTGATCAATATACTTTAACCGCGGCAGAACAGGCAAACATTTTGAATCATGCAGCTGCATACAATGCTACCATAAGAGCCGCAGTAGATGCTAATGACAATCTTCATTTAATGGATATACAACCTATGATGGCTGATTTGTTTGGGTTATCACCCCAAATTGCAGCTGCTATCGGTATGGGAAATGCAGGGGTACAAGGAGCTGATGGAGTTCTTGGCTTTATGTCAGGTGGGATTAGTCTTGTACCACTCTCATTAACACAAGCAGAGCTGTATAATAGTGTCTTCTCAACTGATTTCGTACATCCAAATCCTAGAGGTCAAGCATTGATAGCTAATGAAATAATCAAAGTTTTAAATGCTAATTATGGGGCAACTATACCTACAGTTGATCCACTAGCATTTGAACCAATATATGCTCCCTTTTAAGTTCATGCTTAGAAGCTAGAGCAAATCTATGTATTTCAAGCCCCTTCGAATACGAAGGGGCTTTTTTTTGCCAAAATTGTCAGAATGTGTATAAATAAAAGAGTAACTTTGTCATTTTATTTTAGTTGAGTTGGGTTGGCATACTAATTGCGAACTTTATGTAATAAATATAACTCCATAGACTCATAAGCCATAGATAAAATCACTGGGTGATAAGCCGACGGATATTTATAAAGGAAACGATTTAGATAAGATGAAAGACAGTACACATAAAAATAGTAAACAAAACGTTAAAGATTCCATTCAAGAAGACATAAATCAAGACAATGATTTAAGTAGTAATGAGTCGACTAGCAATGAAACTGCTAACAAAGATTCAATCGAACCAAAAACGAATGGTGAAGGCAGCGCTGCAATAGATCTGAATACTGAACTTACCACAGATGAAGTAGAAACTGACGAGGCTGATGGGGAGGAAGAACTCGATTTAGTAGGCCAATTACAAATAGATCTAGCAAATACAAAAGATACCCTGCTCCGTAAAGCAGCCGAGTTAGAGAATGTGCGAAAGAGAGTCCAAAAAGAACGAATTAGTTTGTTTGAAGATGCACGTATCCAAGCTTTACAGGAGATTATTCCCATTGCAGAAGATATGAACCGTACATTAGAGGCCTCTGCAAGCACAAAGATAGACGATAATTTTCTTCAAGGTGTGCAAATGGTTGCTTCTAAATTTAAACAACTCTTTGAGCGGTATGGCGTTGAACCAATTAACCAGGCTCAAGTACCCTTTGATGTAGATTTACATGATGCAATGTTACGACAACCTACTGAAGACCCAAAAATCCCTAGCAATACTGTACTACAAGTGCTAGAATCTGGATACAAAATAGGCAATCGAGTTATCAAACATGCAAAAGTCATTGTCAGCGAATAAAAGTAGTCTAAACCAAGTCATCTATAAATAGAGAATTCATGTCTAAACGCGACTATTACGAAGTATTGGGAGTTTCAAAAGGGGTGGGTGAGGCCGAATTAAAAAAAGCTTACCGTAAACTTGCAATGAAGTATCATCCCGATAGAAACAAAGGAGATGACGAAGCTGAAAAAAAGTTCAAGGAGGCCGCAGAGGCTTATGAGATACTACAGGATCCTCAAAAAAGAGCGCAATATGATCAATTTGGCCACGCTGGAATTGGTGGACAAGGTGGCTTTGGTGGTGGTAACATGGATTTTGATGTGGAAGATATCTTTAGCCGGTTTGGGGATATTTTTGGAGGTGGGTTTTTTGGTGAAGACATCTTTAGTGGCGGAGGTAGGAGTCGTTCTCGTGGCCGCAGAAGAGAACCAGGGACTCCTGGGTCAGATTTAAAAATTAGAATTCCGCTTAGTTTAGAAGAAATAGCATTTGGCATTGAAAAAAAACTAAAAGTAAAAAAGCAACTAGTATGTAGCACTTGTTCTGGTACTGGTGCGGCAAGTGATTCAGATTTTGAAACCTGTAGTACCTGTAATGGATTAGGTGAAGTGCGACAAGTTACACGTACTATGCTAGGTCAAATGGTCAACGTTCAGGCTTGTCCTACCTGTCAAGGTGAAGGGCGGATTATCCGAAATAAATGTACTTCATGTTCGGGTGAGGGACGTACAAATGGGGAAGAGACAATAAAGATAAGTATACCATCAGGTGTTTCTGATGGAAATTATCTGACTCTCCGAGATCAGGGGAATGCGGGTCGTCGTGGTGGTTCTGCTGGTGATCTAATTGTACTCATCCAAGAAACTCCACATGAGCATTTTAAGCGAGATGGAAATAATATTTATTACGATCTCACCCTAACCGTCCCCCAGGCAGTTTTGGGTGCGGAATTGGAAGTGCCTACTTTGAAGGGTAAGGCTAAATTACGTATAGAAGAAGGTACGCAACCTGGAAAGATGCTTAGAATGCGAGGTAAAGGAATAGTTGGACTGAATCGTTCGGGAGAGGGAGATCAGTATGTTCGCTTGAACGTGTACATTCCAAAAAAACTGACCGATAAAGAGCGAACAGCTATTGAGAGTTTGCAGGGAAAAGATAACTTTGCTATCTCCAATCAAACCGAAGAGGAAAAGGGTTTCTTTTCGAAAATGAAAGATGTGTTTAGTGGATAATACTACTACAATAGAGCTCTGTTTCTGACTAAGAAGGTGAGCGTTTGAACTTTTCCCAATTCGGTTCTCTTTTCTCCAAAAAAGCATTTTTACCCTCTTCAGCCTCTTCAGTCATATAGGCTAGTCGAGTCGCCTCACCGGAAAAAACTTGTTGGCCAACTAGTCCATCATCGATCAGGTTAAAAGCGAATTTTACCATTTTAGTTGCTGTTGGGCTTTTTTGTAGAATTTCTTGTGCCCACTGATAAGCAGTTTTTTCGAGCTCATTATGAGGTATTACTGCATTAATCATTCCCATTTCGAAGGCTTCTTGAGCTGAGTAGTTTCTGCCTAAGAAAAAAATTTCCCGAGCTCTTTTTTGTCCCACTTGACGGGCAAGGTAGGCTGAGCCAAACCCCCCATCAAAACTTGCAACATTGGTATCAGTTTGCTTAAAGATGGCATGTTCTTGGCTCGCAAGTGTAAGATCGCATGTTACATGCAAACTGTGGCCGCCACCTACCGCCCATCCAGGTATTACAGCAATAACCACCTTTGGCATAAATCGGATAAGTCGCTGAACTTCCAAAATATTCAATCTGGGGATCCCATCTTCAGCCTTGTATCCGGTTTTTGCACGCACTCGTTGATCACCACCAGAACAAAAAGCCCAGCCCCCATCTTTTGGTGAGGGACCTTCACCCGAAAGTAAGACAACGCCAATACTGTTGTCTTCTTTCGCATCTAGTAGCGCTTCATATAATTCAAAAACAGTTTTTGGGCGAAAGGCATTACGCACCTCTGGACGGTTAAAAGCGATGCGAGCCACACCATTTCTTGTAGCATAGGTTATGTCTTCATATACTTTTTTAGGAGTCCATTTACTCATAAATAATCCTTTTTGATTTACAATTTGCAGGGTTGGTTATAACAGGGAAATAAAAAGTTCAATTTCTTTTTGCCAAGC
>PCAT01000049.1 GCA_002730655.1 Balneola sp. | reverse complement strand
TCATCTAAGCCTGGTAAGTGTGTCTCAAAGGTTTCTTTTTGTAGGGTATTTGCAAATAACTCATGGAAAAAGAATCGTCCGTACTTAATCACATAGTTTAATAAAAAAAAGCGGTAGGTTTCCTTTAGGAAAAAAATTTCTTGCTCACTTAGTGGATTTGCTCGGTGGTATGAGCGTAAAAATAGTTTGAAACGCTCATGTATTAAAATGTCTACGTTATAAGTAAACATGGTCCGGTCACCAATATCGGAAACCACACGAGCAAAAAAGTAAAAATCCAACATTCGACTACTAACGCGAAACCAGTCATAATCCCATCTAGAGTACAATCTAAAACTTTTAATAACTGAAAAATTACCAATATTCCAATCTACAAAAACAGGGATTCGAGTGAGGCCATCTGCCTCTAATTGAAAGAAATTTTGTTTGAATTTTTCGGCATGTTCAATAATTAAATCACGATACATAAAGTGTTCAAAGCGACCTTCATCAGTATTTAAATGAACTAATAAATCATTAATGTCTACCATTAATGTCTTAGATGACCGAGGAAGGGTGTGGCGGACTTTTTCACAAGCAGCATGGAATTGCCCCATCTGATTCCCAAATTTGGCAATTTGTTTCTCATTTAAACGCTTGGGAAGTTTATGACGGGTTTTGATAGGCCGATAAAACACCACCCAGACATCTGCAGGTTTTTCCTTGTGACGATAAACAAATAACTTATTACCCTTCATTAAGGACCTGGATAGCACATCCTCAAAAGGATTGGGTAGGTTATTAGATAAACTATTGATAATACTATGATCTTCAACAAAATGTTCATAGCGGCCAAAGTAGGATAGTTTAGCTACTATACTTGTTTTGTCTGATAGAATCATTCGATAAACATGATTGGTTGAAACCTTGGCTGAAATATCTTCAATATGAAGTATTTCACGACTGGGATCGTAGGCATCCCAAGCACTCCGAACAATGGAATTAAAATCGATAAAACTCATTTATATGATCTCAAAATAACGTTGTAATTCCCAATCCCAATCCTCTCCTAGTGACTGTTCTAATTCCCATTCTCTGCTCAGGATAAAATGATCGACGAATGACTCCCCAAAAAGTTCACTTGCCAAATCAGAATGCTTCATTTGATGCACCGCTTCGGTTAGTGATTCAGGAAGTTTGCTTAGCTTTGCTTGTTTGTATGCATTTCCATTGCAATGTTCTACAGTCAAGGGAAGCTTGTTTTTAATGCCGTAAAGCCCGCTAGCTAAACAGGCGCTGATAGCCAAATAAGGATTTATGTCAGCTCCACTTACACGGTGCTCTAGATGCCTACCTCCGGATATTTCAGGGACAACTCGAATAGCGGTTGTTCGGTTATCCACTCCCCAGCTAAGGGTTGTGGGAGCCCATGAATCTGCCAAATAACGTCTATAAGAGTTCACAGTAGGAGCAAACATGGGCAGGATAAATGGTAGACAGTAGAGTTGCCCGGCGAGGTATTGTTGAGCAACAGTGCTAAGTCCAAATTCATTATCTGAGCTGTAAAACATATTCTCCCCTTTTTCGTCCCATAAACATTGGTGCAAATGTCCACCGCAACCAGGATAAAGGGGTGACCATTTGGCCATAAAGCTAGCCATTAAATCAAATTCATTAGCTATTTGTTTAATGCCTAATTTAAACAAGGAGGATTGGTCTGCCATTTCGAGAGCATCACTATAGCTAATGGCTGCTTCGTAAACTCCAGGCCCTGTTTCTGTGTGTAGGCCTTCTAATCGTAATTTTGCAGCCGTTAAATCGGATATAATACGATGAGTGAATTCTTGAAATTCAGAGGTTCTGAGCATCGAATAACCAAACATACCAGAACTTAGTGGGGTCAAGTTTTGATGATTGTTAGCAGAGGTATCTTCGGAATTTTTTTGGAACATAAACCACTCAAATTCAGCCCCAAATTTCGCTTGAAAACCTGCTTCATCAGCCTGTGCTAGTATCTTCTTGAGTAGGGAACGAGGACATACGGCGTTCAAGAGAGGATCCTCAGAAAAATCACCCAGGTACAATTCGATCTCTTTTTCCCATGGTAGTTTTCTGAGGGTGGTGGGATCTAGTTTTAATACTCCATCCGGAAAGCCAGTTCCCCACCCACTAACACTATCTTTTGAATAACACTCATCATGCATATCCCAGCCAAATACAACATTACAAAAACCTATTCCTATTTTAATGGATTGCTGAATCTTTGAATTAGGGATGTATTTAGCTCTAACTACACCGTCTAGGTCAGTAAATCCAACTTTTAAAAAAGAAATAGGGGTAGGTTCAGGCATAGCTTAAATTAATTTTTAGGGTTTGAGTATTCATATTATAAGTCCATAATCATTACTGCATAAGTGAATGAGATTTAGTTAAATGGCTAACCACCTTCCGTCCTATTTCAACCGCTGTGGGTAGTTGCTTTTGGGCTATAAGCTCATAGTATTCAAAGCCAACAGGGCAAAAACAAGCTAAGCAAAGCGGAAATGCAACTTTTTTTGAGCTTAACACTTCTACGTTAGCCTGACTTAATTCCTTTAATGCATCCTCAATGGTTTCAAACTCGTAAGGAATATATTGTTCTGCCGCGGTCGCATGCTTGATCCATTGAGTATCGTCGGTGGTCTGTTCGTTTAAAAAAATGGGTTCACAATCAGTATTTGTGAGGCTTAAAGCAAAAATTACGTAATGGAGGATTTGTTTAGATAAGTTCATCAGTGAACTATGCAAGATTAATGAGTATCGCCAAGTATAAGTACATCAATAAGTAAACGAAGCCACAAATAATGATTTTAACAGACCTGTTTTGAAATCTAAAGGGTTCATGGTTGATGTTGCTTGGTACCAGTCAAACCTAATATAAACATAACTTGCTTTGATTAGCCATAAATTGCAATTTTTTGTCAGTTAACCAGAAAAAAATGAGTTAATTCTAGCATCCGCCTTGACACAATTCCTATCTATTAGTTAATAATTTACTAATGATGGGGTTTAGATTGTTCTTCCGTAATGGCTATGATACGTTATTGTGCTCATGCCTGTCTATAAGGTATTGAGAAAATGAATCTAATTTACATTAAATGTAGTAACATCTTGTTACAAGTGTGCAGATATTTGTACTATTATACAAACGTGATCTGGTTCAATAGATGATCCCTTATCCAGCAAACCAAATATAACTAATGCATAGTCACCATGTTTTTTGAACAAATTTTTGAGGAAAAGTTAGCACAGTACGCCTATGTAATAGGTTGCCAGAAATCAGGAGAAGCAGTGGTTATCGATCCTATGAGAGACATCGATCGATACGATAAACTAGCTGCCAAGCACGGATTAACTATTGTTGCCGCGGCCGATACTCACATTCATGCCGATTTTATTTCAGGGCTTCGGGAATTTGCTGCCCGTGGAGTAAAAGTTTATGCTTCCGATGAAGGCGATGAGAATTGGAAATATGAGTGGCTTAAAAACAGCGAATATAAATACGAATTCTTAACGGACAATGATACTTTTAGAATCGGAAAAATCATTTTTAAAGCGGTTCATAGCCCTGGTCATACCCCAGAACATATTAGTTATCTAGTTGCAGATGGAGCTACTACCGAGGAGCCTATGGGTATTTGCTCGGGTGATTTTGTATTTGTGGGTGATTTAGGCCGTCCCGATTTGTTAGAATCGGCCGCTGGTATGGAAGGTCAGATGGAAGAATCTGCAAGAATACTCTACAAATCCTTAGATAAATTTAAAGACTTAGCATCTTACGTACAGGTTTGGCCAGGTCATGGAGCCGGTAGTGCTTGTGGAAAAGCCTTAGGTGCTGTGCCCGATTCTACTGTAGGTTATGAAATGAGGTTTAACAATTCAATCCGAGCAGCCATCACTGAACAGGACTTTGTGGATTATATTCTAGATGGGCAACCCGAACCACCTTTGTATTTTGCTCGCATGAAGCGTGACAATAAAATAGGTCCGAGGGTGCTTGGAGAAATATCAATACCTCAGAAAATGACAGCAGATGAGTTTGTTACTGCGATTAATTCAGATGAATTTGCTGTAGTCATTGATACGCGAGAACGGCATGAATTTATGGCAAATCATCTTAAGGGCGCCTTATTTGCTCCGGTTAACAAAGCCTTTAACACTATAGTAGGATCTTTTGTAATGGAGGATGAACATATATATTTGGTGGTGGAAGAAGAGAAATTACATGAAGCAATACTTGATTTATTTCGCATTGGCTTAGATTGCATTAATGGATATATAACACCATCTGAACTATATGCTAAGCAAGATCTAAAAATGATTACAACCGAAACGATTACTTTTGAAGAATTTGATAGTTATAATGAATCAGGTAATTATCGTGTGTTAGATGCTCGTAAAGAATCCGAACATCTAATTGGTGCGATACCGGGAGCACTTAACTTCGCTCATACCCGTATAGTTGAAAACCTTGATAAGATACCTACTGACAAACCACTTTTGGTTCATTGCAAGGTCGGTGGAAGAGCTGCTTATACCTCTGCATTGTTACAGAAATATGGTTATGAGGTAGTATTGGTAGCTGATAAGGTTGAGCCATACCTGCAGCAGCGGAACCTTATTTAAGCCTATCCGAATAGAGGGGAATTTTATAGGATGAATATCAAGTCAGTTTAGTCCCTAATAAAATTTAAAAATGAGGCTTTGGTTTACTCTAAACATCATGGGAATATATACTGTATATGCTAATATAGACTGAGGATGACACTGACTTTCCCTAAAAATTCTAAATATTCATATTCAACCTTACTATATTTCACAAAAGATTTAACACGGAAAATCATGACTTCAACACTACAGGTAGATAAGGTGGCTACTTCCAGGATTCAAGAAGTAGATATGAATAATTTAGATTTTGGTCGATGTTTTACCGATCATATGTTTGAGATGCAGTACACGCACAATACGTGGAAAAAAGGCCAGATTAAACCATTTGGTCCCATCGAGATTAATCCAGCATTAAATGTACTTCATTATGGGCAGGCGGTATTTGAAGGAATGAAGGCGTTTTATGTGGACGAAAAACAAATTAATTTATTTCGGCCAGATGTCCATCACGCTCGATTCAATCGATCGTGCCGGAGAATGTGTATACCAGAGACTTCTTATGAAGTATTTATTGAAGCTCTTGAAATACTTATCCGGTTAGATGCCGCTTGGGTGCCCAAAAAGCGAGGTACTGCACTGTATATTAGGCCTTTTATCTTTGCTAATGAAAATTACCTTGCTGCGAGAGTATCCGCGACCTATGCTTACCACATAATTATGTCTCCTGTGGGAGCTTATTATGGCGAAGGATTTAACCCAGTTTCTTTAACCACCTCTCCTGACTTTGTTCGCGCAGTACCAGGTGGAACTGGGGAGGCTAAAACTGCGGGTAATTATGCAGCCAGTTTCTTACCCGCCCAACAGGCGCAACAAGACGGTTTTACTCAGGTACTCTGGCTGGATGCCATTGATCATCAGTACATTGAAGAGGTTGGTACTATGAATATCCATTTCCTTATTGGAGACACCTTGGTAACCCCTTCATTAACTGGCTCAGTTTTGTCAGGGATTACTAGAGATTCCGTTATTCAGTTGGCGAAAGAATGGGGATATGAGGTGCAAGAGAGAAAGATATCAATCGATGAAGTTATGCAAGCCTCTGCTGATGGTCATCTGAAAGAGGTGTTTGGTAGTGGTACAGCGGCCGTTATTAGTCCTGTAGATCGAATTGCACACAAAGGACAGGAAATTACCATCGGTGATGGTAGAATCGGCCAACTTGCTGAACGATTTCACAACACTATTACAGGCATTCAATATGGTCAGTTAGATGACTATTTTGATTGGACTCATCCTGTTAGTATTCATTTCTAAAAGACCTGTGCAGTTAAGCGCCCTAATAGCGGTTATGCTCGGTGGAAGTCTTGGCGCTTTGAGTCGTTATTTGCTAAGTTTAGGAGTCCAGCGATGGATAAAGCCTGAATTTTTACCGATTGGAACTATGGTTGTGAATCTGATAGGATGTTTCTTAATTGGCCTTTTAGCAGCTCTTTTTGAGCAAAAAAGTTGGGGAAATGGTTGGCCTCGCATCTTTTTATTTGTCGGATTCTTAGGCAGCTTTACTACCTTTTCTACCTATACCCTTGATACTTTTTTGTTGCTTAAATCTGATCAATTTATGGGTGCTTTTCTGAATATGGGGCTACAAATTATACTAGGGCTAGCTTTAGCCATAACGGGTTGGTATTCAGTTTATGGGATAAAAATCTCTGGTTAAAGTAGTTGTAGGAAGGTCAATAACCTTTTGCTCGATCTACAAGAAACTGTGCTGGCATACCGGAAGAAATTCTATAATAATTCTCCACAATCAAAGCTGCGGCATCGCTCACCCTAGTTTGAGCTGCTATATGGGGGCTAATCATTATTTCCTTTCGAGACCAAAAATGATGATCACGATCGAGAGGCTCCTTAGTGAATACGTCTAGATACGCTCCTTGAACTTGCTGGGTGTCTAAGGCGTATATCAAGTCTTCATCGACGAGTTGAGTTCCTCGTCCTGCATTAATAATAAAACTGGGCTCTGGCATGCTCTTGAAAAGCTCAAGTTCCAACAGACCTTGAGTTTCTGTTGTAGTTGGTAGTAGGCAAATCACTACATTACACTGCCGAGCAAAAGTATGGAGTTCCTTTTGTTCATAACAACGCACATTCTCTAGGTCTTTTTTAGAACGGGACCAACCTAGTACGGTGTAACCTTGGTTTGCTAATGATACACTCACATGCTGTCCTATACTACCCAGTCCCATGATTCCAACCTTGAGTGCCTTGAGGCGTATTGTTTCCTTGCTTTCCCAGCGCCCTTCAAATTGGTTAGCTCGATAGTGTAATCCATTATGCCGTATATCCATAAGCGCCCATTCTACATATGCGAGCATATCGGTGGCCAAGGATTTCAGACTCATTCGTGCAATGGGAATATTTGGAGGAATACTGGAATCTTCGAGCAGCTTAGAAACACCAGCTCCGTAGGACTGGATAAGCTGAAGGTTTGGATACGAAGTTAACGTATGTTGAGGTATGTTCCAGCAAACGCTCATTCTCACTGCCTTTTTTGAGGTAATCCGAGGCCATATATCCACCTGAATATTAGGGTCAAGACCATGGATATGTTCTTTAAGTTTAAGAAAATTTTTATTGGTAGAGATGAGTGCTATTGCCATACTTAAATATAAGGTTTGATATGTTAAATTTGTGGAAAACTTGTGCACATAGTCTTTGTGGGTTACCCTATATTATTAAGATAAATACTTATCTATGTATCTAATATTTGACACAGAAACCACCGGTTTACCCCGAGATTATAGCGCGCCAATTACGCAGTTGGATAATTGGCCAAGGCTCGTTCAACTAGCTTGGCAGCTGCATGATCATATGGGAGCACTTCAGTCGAGTGGGAACTATATCATCCGCCCGGAAGGCTTTACTATACCCTTTAATTCTGAACAAATTCATGGCATTTCTACCGAAAGAGCCTTAAGAGAAGGAGTCGATCTCAAAGAAGTACTGGTAATTTTTAGAAATGATATTGACCGAGCCCATTTTTTAGTTGGGCATAATGTGTCTTTTGATGAACGTGTAATGGGTGCAGAATATCTGCGAAATAAAATCCCATCTGCCATAATGGACAAGGCCAAAATAGATACTAAGGATGAGGGAACACAATTTTGTGCCATTCCTGGACCAAGAGGTTTTAAGTGGCCTTCCCTTGGAGAACTTCATCATGCCCTGTTCAACAAGGGGTTTGACGATGCCCATGATGCTGCTGCCGATGTAGAGGCTACGACCCGTTGTTTTTTAGAGTTAGTGCTGCTTGGTGAAGCGAAGTTCAGTTTTCCGATAGACGCCAAATTATATGAATCCCCTCAGAGTTACATAAAAAGAGAATATTACATCAATCTTGTATCTCCAGATCGGTTAAAAACCTCCAAAACTACCGTAAAGCAGCCGAAGCGCTCGGCATTATCACAGGATAAATCGGTCAAAGTGAGAACTGATGGCGATCCAATGGCTGAACAGAAAAGCTCTCTAGCCATCGAAGAACAAAAAGAAATCACCAAAAAAAAACCTAAAAAATGTGCCCATGGAGAGCCACTAATTTTCTCTCACTTGCACACTCATTCTAAATACTCTGTATTACGATCCACAGCAGGGGTTAAAGATTTGATTACGAAAGCAGCACAGTGGAAAATGCCTGCGGTTGGTCTAACCGACTTAGGTAATATGTTTGGTGCATTTTCGTTTGTTGCGGAAGCGCATAAACAGGGGGTTAAGCCCATAGTGGGGTGTGAACTGTATTTAGTTGAAGATCACTCGAAGAAAAAATTTACCCGCGAACATCGTGATTTACGTTGGCAAATACCCTTACTAGCAAAGAATCAGCAGGGCTTCAAAAACCTATCAAAAATCTGTTCCCTCGGATACATCCAAGGATATTATTATAAATACCCAAGAGTAGATAAACAGATTATAGCTGAGTATTCTAAAGATATTATTGCGTTAAGCGGTGGAACCAACGGTATTCTGGGAGAACTTATTCTAAATAAAGGAATAGAAGCCGCAGAAGTAGAAATTAGCTGGTGGATTGATTGTTTTGGTGATGACTTCTACTTAGAGCTAATTGATCACGGGTTACCAGAAGAGCAGCGGGTAAATGAAGTATTTCGTGATTTCTCTAAAAAGTATGGCGTTTCTTTGGTTGCCTCTAATAACTGCTTTTATATGGAAAAAGCCGATGCCGATGCCCATGATGCCCTGATTTGTATTGGCGATGGTACTCTTAAAAGTACACCGATTGGTAAAGGCCGGGATTTTAGATATGGGTTTCCCAATCACGAGTTTTATTTTAAGTCTGCTGAGGAAATGATCGGTTTATTCTCAGAGACGCCAGAGGCTGTTTATGGAACCAACGAGATTGTTCAAAAGGTAGAACCTATCATGTTAGAGCGTGAGGTTATTCTGCCCAAATTCGATATCCCAGCACCCTTTGAGAATGAAGACGATTATCTACGCCATCTTACCTTAGAGGGAGCCGCTCAGAACTATGGTGAAATAAGCTCTGAACTCAAAGACCGTATTGATTTGGAACTTGGGATTATAAAGAATATGGGCTTTCCTGGCTATTTTCTAATTGTTCAGGACTTCATCGCAGCCGCAAAAAAAATTGGCGTGTATGTAGGACCAGGAAGGGGATCTGCTGCTGGTTCGGTAGTAGCATATGTAACAGGGATCACGAATATAGACCCCTTTAAATATGATTTACTTTTTGAAAGATTCTTAAACCCAGAGCGGGTTAGTATGCCCGATATTGATATTGATTTCGACGATGAAGGGCGTCAAAAAGTTATAGAGTATGTGGTGGATAAATATGGTGCGGACCAGGTTGCACATATCATTACTTTTGGTTCAATGGCTGCGCGTTCTTCGGTCAGGGATGTAGCCAGAGTGCTAGATTTACCTCTTTCCGATGCTGATAGGATTGCTAAACTAATCCCAGAACGTCCTGGAACCACTCTGAACGATGCATTCTCGGAGGTAAAAGAATTGCGGGAAATTCGAAATAGCGAAGGCTTGGAAGCAGAGACACTGCGAATGGCGCAAATTTTAGAAGGATCGGTTCGAAACACAGGTCTACATGCAGCAGGTATTATCATCGCCCCTGATCAATTAACCGAATATATTCCTGTTAGTACGGCTAAAGATGCCGACTTGCAAGTAACTCAGTTCGATGGGGGCGTTATCGAGTCTGCGGGGATGTTGAAAATGGACTTCTTGGGGCTAAAAACATTATCCATCTTAAAAACAGCTATTCAGTTTGTATATGAGAATCATCAAAAGAGCTACACTCTTGATGACATTCCCTTAGATGACGAACAGACTTTTGAGTTGTACCAAAAAGGCTCAACCCTAGGTACTTTTCAGTTCGAGAGTGAGGGAATGAGAAAGTACTTGAAAGACCTTAAGCCTACTACCATTGACGATCTAATTGCTATGAATGCTTTGTATCGACCAGGGCCCATGCAATTTATCCCCAACTACATAGATCGAAAGCATGGACGTGAAGAAGTTAAATATGACCATGAAGATTTAATCCCCTTACTAAGGCCCACTTTTGGCATCATGATATATCAGGAACAGATCATGAAAGTAGCTCAACAAATGGGAGGATATAGTTTAAGTGAAGCTGATGTTTTACGAAGAATAATGGGTAAGAAAAAAGCTGATTTACTTCCACCAGAAGAAGAGAAATTTGTCCGGCAATCTGTAGAACGAGGATACGACGAGAAAGTAGCCAAAAATGTATTTACTAAAATGGCTATGTTTGCCGGTTATGGATTCAATAAGTCCCATTCGGCAGCCTATTCAGTTGTAGCTTATCATACAATGTATTTCAAAGCTAATTATACTTCAGAGTATATGGCGGCGGTATTAAGTCACAACATGAGTGATATAAAAAAAATCGCCTCCTTTATTGAAGAGTGCAAACAACTTGGTATACCAGTAGATCCACCTAATATAAATACCTCAATGGGCAGGTTTGTAGCCAATGAGGGTAGAGTGAAATATGGAATGTCTGCTATAAAAGGTGTAGGAGAAAATGTAATTCAACACATCATAGAACAGCGAACTACCGAAGGTAGTTTTAAATCAATTTTTGAGTTTGCCTCTCGTGTAGATGTACGCATATGTAACCGTCGTACACTTGAAAGTTTTATACAGGCAGGTGCTTTTGATAGTCTTCATGATAATAGAGCACAACTCCTACAAGGTGTAGAGGATATTTTATCTTATGCTAATAGAATGCAAGAAGAAAAAAGATTGAATCAGGCTAATTTATTTGCTGGCGCTGGTACAGATACTGAATTGCAAGAGCCTAAGCTTCCAACCATTCCAAATTGGACTTCTATCGAGCGGCTAAATAGAGAACGTGAACTTATTGGCTTCTATTTGAGTGGGCATCCTCTAGAACGCTACAAGGAGGATATTCATCTTTTTTCAACTCATTCACTATCATCGGACAGCATTGACCAACTCAATCACGATTCTGAGTTAAATATTATTGGAATCGTAACCTCAAAACGAGTCATAACTGATAAGAAGGGACGTCCAATCGCTTTTTTAATGGTCGAAGATCTATATTCATCCATGGAAATGGCGGTTTTTAGCCAACAATTTGATCAATATGCGGCTCTACTTGAAGTGGATAATGTACTTTGGATTAAAGGGCGTTATAGCAAACGCGATCGCGGAAATTCCGTGATTGTACAAGCGGTGGAACGGGTGGAAAACCTGCGAGAAAAGCATCAAGACAAATTGCATCTATCCATTCGATTGCATACCCATAATCTTCAAAGTAGTTCTATTGAGCGTTTGGCTCAATTATTTAGTTTACATCAAGGTCTTACTTATGTGAAAGCTCAAATTGAGAGTGAACAGATGGAACGGCCAATTGCCATGAACATTCGCAAATATGTGGTTGACCCATCACCGACACTCATGTACGAATTACGTACATTACTGGGGAAAGAAAATGTGAAATTAGCTCTTCAAAATGGGACTAGATAGTGTTAATTTACAAACCACAATCTAAAGAAAATCTTAAAAGTGAACGAAACGAACTTCAGCCGCTCTATGTATTGATTTTCTATAGGATTTAGCATGTAACAATATCAATAAAGACCATTATTATAATGTCAAAAACAGTAGAAATAACCGACGCAAACTTTGATCAAGAAGTACTCAAATCTGATATACCAGTGCTCATAGATTTTTGGGCAGAGTGGTGCGGTCCTTGTAGGATGATTGGTCCGATTGTAGAGGAAATGGCAGGGGAGTACGAAGGCAAAGCTAAAATTGGAAAAGTAAATGTTGATGTAAACCCTGAGGTTTCTGTTAAGTACGGTATTCGAAGTATTCCAGCATTGCTTATATTTAAAAATGGTGAGGTGGTAGACCAAATTGTTGGTGCTGTACCCAAAACTCATCTAACCAATCAATTAGACGCTCACCTTTAAAGATTATATTATCTGTATTTTGCAACCTCGAGTATTAGCATTTCTTGGCAATGTGCTACATTCTTAGTCAAACTAGAAGTATACTCTTAAGCACTTTTGTTCGTCGTCCCACTCAATGGATGAACAGTAATGTTTCATTAGGAACCAGCCTCTGCCATGATCTCTGAGGATTGCTTCTTTTTCTAGTGGGTTTACTAGCATCGTAGGATCAAAGCCAGAACCTTCATCATAAATCTCTGCTACTATACCTTCAGATGACAAAATTATATCAAGCTTTACCTTTTTACTTGAATTAAGTTCATTGCCGTGTTCTATTGCATTAGTTACGGCTTCACTGAGTACAAGCATAATCTCGTACTGCTTATCTTCGCTTAACTCCTTATAGCCTTCTATGGAATTCAAACACTCGTCTAGTCTTTCTAATTCTGTAAAGACAGACTGAAAAATAAAGGTCTGTTTAATCGACTTTTTATCCGCCATTTAAAATTGTCTTAATATATAATGACTATATACACAATTATCTTTGATTTCCATATATTAAGATATTATAAATAGATGATAGATTTAGTTCTGTTTTTGCATTCTCCATGAAATAACCTATTAACTAAAAGAATGCTAAAATGAACGCAACCGTATTAGTACTTAATCAAGATTATCAACCATTGAGCATCTGTTCAGTGCAACGATCCATGAAGCTTTTGTTTTTGGAAAAGGCAGAGCTGCTACATGACGATCCTGAAAAAGAGTTAAGTACACCTAGAACTTCGTATCAATATCCTTCAGTTATACGCTTACGTAACTACATACGAATTCCTTATACAAAGGTAGTTCTTTCCAGAAGAAATATTATGCGTAGGGATAAGTTTAGTTGTCAATACTGCGCAAAAAAATCTGAGCTTACTATAGATCATGTTTTACCAAAAAGTAGGGGAGGTAGGGACCAGTGGGAAAACTTGGTAACTGCTTGTGAAAAATGCAATGTAAAAAAGGGAAATAAAACTCCTAAAGAAGCTCAAATGCCACTAAGGAGAAAGCCATACCGTCCTATTCCCATCACATTTTTTCGAGAGTATAATGGAAATGTACAAGATCCCTGGAAGCCCTATCTGTATATGACCTAAAATTGAAAGAAGAAACTGTTAGGAAGATTGGGTAATTGCGCTAAAATGAGTAAGAGTATTTGTATATTGTGTACTCTTATTTAGTCCGTTAACTAAATTAATATCACAAATTACCATACAATTATTATGAGTTCTAAAGGTCGAGTTTTAGTAGCTATGAGCGGCGGAGTCGATTCTTCTGTGGCAGCGGTTTTGCTTTCAGAACAAGGTTATGAGGTTATTGGAATAACTATGAAGACATGGGATTATCATCGTAGTGGAGGTAAAACCAGCAAAGAAACAGGATGTTGTACAGTAGAGAGTATGAATGATGCCAGGCATATTGCGGTACATCATGGCTTCAAGCATTTCATTGTTGATATTCGTGAAGAATTTGGTGATTGGGTAATAGACCGTTTTGTTGAAGATTATTTAGAGGGTCGAACTCCGAACCCATGTGTCTTATGCAATACCCATATTAAGTGGACGGCTCTTATGAAAAGAGCTAATAACTTAGGGTGTGATTTTATTGCGACGGGACATTATGCCCAAATTAGGGAAGAGAATACCCGTTATGTTATTTCTAGAGGATTGGATCGGTCGAAAGATCAATCATATGCATTATGGGGAGTAGCACAGGAACATTTAGCGAGAACTATTTTCCCATTAGGAGGGTACTCAAAAAAAGAAATCAGGCAAATTGCCCAAGATCACGAATTACTGAATGTGGCGAATAAACCAGATTCATACGAAATATGTTTTGTGCCGGATGATGATTACCGCCGTTTTTTAAAAGATCGTGTTGAAGGGCTAGAAGAGAAAGTTAAAGGGGGTACCTTCATAGATAAAGACGGAAACATATTAGGCACACATTTAGGCTATCCATTTTATACCATAGGTCAGCGCAAAGGCCTAAATTTGCCAATGGGCAAGCCTGTATATGTAACCCACATCAATCCTTACACCAACACCATCACCATTGGAGAAAAACAAGATTTGATAGAAACTACTCTAACTGCAAAGGAATTAAATTTTGTCAAATATAAATCCGTACCAAAGGGCGAAATGGAAATTACTGGTGCGATCAGATACAATGATAATGGTGCAATTGGAACCCTTAAACAGTTAGGAAATGACGAAATAC
>PCAT01000048.1 GCA_002730655.1 Balneola sp. | reverse complement strand
GTATGTCGCTGAACTTCGTTTGGAATTAGGGCTTACCGAACTTCAAAGACACAAACCTGAAAAAGCTAAAATTATATTCTTAAATCTATTAAAAGACCAACAGTTTCCTGCTGAAGCACTAACTAAAGCATTAACCTATTATTCCCTTGCAGATATTTATCGGTTTAACAACAATAACTTTATCCTAGCTGCCGCTTATTATGATTCCGCAGCACGAATTAACATACCCCCAGAAAATCTTCCAGAATATTATACTGCTAAGGAGTTGTCAGCATCTTTTGGTGAATACATAGAGTTAAAATCTAATATTCAAATAGAAGATAGTTTATTATATCTAGGCTCGCTAGAGCCAGCTCAGTTTGACTCAGTAATTCAAGAGATACAGCGACGGCAACAAGCGGAATTAGAACGGCTCCAACAAGAACAAGAAGATCGAGCAAATACTCTTGTTACTATTGATCGTGAGTCAAACACAAGGTCTAACTCGAATTCTAATAACGGATTCCTGAATGAATTTGACCAACAAATTAGTGTCGATGCAGCTCAGCAGTTCAATGCACTTTGGATGGGAAGAATTCTGACTGATTATTGGCGTTTTGAATCCCTCGCCCGGAATAGTTTTGCGAAGGACAGTAGCGAGTTTGAGAGCTATACCACTGAAAATATCGCCATTCAACGTCAAAATAAATATAGTGTTGACATAAGTGCCATCCCTTTTGATCCAGCTGAAAAAGATTCTGCTTATGAACGACTTTCCACCTACTACTATGGAATAGGAAACTTATTTTTTTTAAACCTAAATGATACCGATAGTGCAGAGTATTACTTTTCAAAAGTTTGGTCAGAGCGCCCTCAAAGTAAAGTAGCCCCCGTATCCTTGTACTCTCTGGCAGAAATTGCTTCTACCAATCGCCAAATAGACCGCGCAAAAGAATTGGGAAATATAATTATTCAAAACTTCCCAAATACCATCTATGCTAAGCGTTTAGCCGAACGTTTTTCAATTCCGATAGAGCAGGATAATAGCATCCAAACAACGGAATTTGACAGGTTTCGACAGTTGTATAACAACTTTGAAATGGGTAACGAAATTGAGATAGATTCTTTATTTAGTTGGGGTATATCAGCAGAAAATTCAGTTCTTGGTGAACAGGCCTATCGTATTGGTCTAACTTCCTATATTGAGAACATAACTTTGGATACTTTGTATCAACAAGCTCAATTTCGGTGGCTAAGCGAACAAGAGCGCTGGTTAAGCGGCCATGCTAATCTGCTTGCTTTTAAAGATTCCGTAGAAGTAATCCTAGAAGATAGTCTACTTGACCCGTTGAAAGACGAACAATTATCTGCTTTATTAGATTCAACTCTTAATGAGCCGATTTGGTACGACTTATTCCCTTACAGAGGCCCGAACTGGGATATGGCTAGAAATTATTTAGCAGTGTATGACTCAGTATTCATGAATGCGGTAAAAAATGCAGGTATACTACGTTTAAAGCAGGAATTAATCCTTCCTAAAAACCCCTACTTCGTTGATGTTGACAGTTCATCGAATGATTCCTCACAGATCGATACTTTCCCAGCTGATCCAGTATTCCCCGACTCGCTGAGTACTAAGTTTTTTTCAAATGATTCACTGTCGCAAAAGACAAATTTAAACAGCTCAATGGAGCAGAGTTCTACTGTCAATGACTACCAATCCTGCATTGACCTCAATATTTCACCATCTTTTAGAGGAGGAATCCAAGTGCTATTATCAAGCATTTCCTATCCTGAAAGGGTTTTTATAAGCCCAGTGAATTACCGATTTTTCATTAATGAACGGGGCATTATCGATCGTTTTAAGACCTTGGACTCGGCTTCAAATTCGGTGATCAGTCCAGATTTAGTAGATGCAATCAATGACCGTTTAGAATCGGGCGTTTCATTTGAACCCACCATTATTGATGGCCGATCGGTTCGATTAGTTTGTGACGTAGTTATTGATCTATCCGAGCTAAAATAAGTTTACTTGTATTACTTCGACTCTAGGATACTTAAACTTCGCATAGCCCAGTTAACTGCGACCACATGCCTTAACTATATCCGAAACCAAGCCTGGGCCTTCATAAACGAGTGCTGTATATAATTGTAGCAAGTGAGCACCAGCCTCAAGGCGTTCTAGCGCTGAATTTACTGAATCGATCCCTCCCACAGAAATTATCGGTTTGCCTCCCGACAATTCCTCCGAAAGCCAACGTGTCATCTCCAAACTTTTCTTAGCAATAGCTCGTCCGCTCAACCCCCCTCTCCCTATCTCAGAAAGCTCTTTTTTAGTGTGCACTAACCCTTCTCTGTTGTTAGAAGTATTTGTGGCTACATAGCCATCAATTCCATAATCTTCGCAAATTTCTAACAAATTTATTAAATCTTCATGCGTGGTATCCACTGAAAATTTTACAGTCGTCGGAATATGTGCATAGGTAGAAGTGTAGGATGTTTTAAGCTTGTTCGAGGGAAATCCTCCCCGTAATGCTCTTTGCTTTATCCCAGCTAACAATTCACTAAGTGCACCTGGATCTTCAAAGGTTTTACCCTCTCCTGTGTTGGGACAAGATATATTAATGGTAATGTAATCGGCCACCTTTTGGGCTAGAAGGTAGGATTCAATGTAATCTTCAACAGCTGCGTCACCCGCAATAGTTGGATCATTAGTCTTGGCAATGTTTACTCCCAACGGAATGTCCAATTTAAGTTTTTTTAACCGCTCTACAACCCTGGCTGCTCCCTGGTTATTAAGACCCATCCGGTTTATCAAGGAATAATCTTTAGGTAGTCTAAAGGCGCGAGGCTTTGAATTCCCAGTAGAGGATTTAGCTGTAATACTGCCTACTTCAATAAAACCAAAGCCTAAAGCTTGCATGGTGCGTGGAGTTGTTCCATTTTTGTCAAATCCAGCGGCTAAACCTAATGGGTTTTTAAAGTGGAGTCCCCAAATTTTTTCATTTGACTTCATATCAGCCACTGCATAAAGTCGGCTTACTATATTTTGGAGAATATTTGAGCGATTGGTTTTGCTGGCAATCCATATTGCCCAATCATGGGCATATTCGGCGTCCATCAAGAAAAGAAGCGGTTTAATAAGTTTTTTATACATCGATAGTGCTTAACTCGAAAAATTAGCCTGTTTAGGAACCTTGCTGTTCTAAATATCATAAAGGTACATAAAAGAGGTCCAAAAAAACGCTAAAAGCAGTATTTTGTATAATGAATAGTTTTTACCTTACGTAACTTTCAACCCTCTCAGTAGCAATCCTTAGTTGAGAGGGAAATCGTTTAATTTCCTCACTACATTGGCCACTCATTTTTCTATTGATAACGCACTATCTGTGCTTCCAAAGGTAGGCCCCATGGTCTTATTGGAGTCGCAACTTAATGAACATCGGGAAAGTCAATATCATTGGATTGCGGGTGTCCCAGTGGGCGAAATTATGGTGTATAAAGAACGACTATGGGTGGCGGGCACCATAGCCTATACCCTACTCCAAGTATTCCCAAGCTTAGATTGGACGGTTATGCAGGGTACAACGCAGAGAACTCTACAGAGTAAACTGGATGATAAATTTTCACAGTACGAATCGGGGCAAACATCATCCAGAGAAAAATTTATCTGGTATTCTGTTTTATTGGATAATATTGACCTATGGTCAGCCTTAAAGATAGCCCAAAAAGATTCTTGGTGGTTCGGATATTTAGGTTATGATTTAAAAAATCTTATCGAGAACTTAAAAAGTGGGCATCCTGAATTATATGAAGCGGCCGATTTGTGGTTTATGGAACCTGGTATTTTAGCGAAGTTACCCACCTCAAAGAAGGTAAATAACCATGAAAATAAGATGGAATGGTTAAAGGGTAAGCAGCGGTGGACCGAACTGCAGCAACACTTTATGGGCAGTTCTTCGGAGTCGCAGGAATTTAGCATCAGCCCGCTGGAAGGACTTTCAAAAGAACGCTATATACGAACCATTAAAGCCGTGAAGGAAGATATTCATGAGGGGGATTACTATGAAATGAATTTTTCTCATGCACTAAAATATACTTTTAAAGGCGATCCTTCTACATTATACAGGGCGATGAGGGAGTATGGCCCGGTTCCCTTTACCAGCTACTTCAATTATGAGCTTCCTTCTGGACTTGGAGTACAGGTGTGTTCGGCTTCTCCCGAACGTTATTTAGCTAAACGGGGGCATCATTTATGGTCAGAGCCCATTAAGGGAACGCTGGTACGAAACCAAGTAGATGAACTTGAGCGCATTAAAGGCGAATTGTTAGGTCTCAAGAACAAGGCCGAACATCTGATGATCGTAGATTTAGTTCGGAACGACTTACATAGGGTTGGCCAAAAAAGTAGTGTGTATGTTGAGCCTATATTTGAGGTCCAATCCTTTAGGACGGTACATCAGTTAGTGAGTAAAGTACATGCCAAAATAGCTCCAAATTACACTAGTTTTGACGCTATTCGATATAGTTTTCCAATGGGTTCGATGACCGGTGCTCCAAAAATTGCGGCTATGCAGGCTATAGAACGGTATGAGTCATACAAAAGAAGTATTTATTCCGGAGCCATTGGGTATTTGAGCCCAACTGATGATTTTGATTTTAATGTGATCATCCGAAGTGCCATTATCCAGAGTGATCAGTTGTTCTATCCAGTGGGTGGTGCCATTACTAGTGATTCTGATCCAGAGTTAGAATGGCAAGAAACCTTGTTAAAGGCAGCGGCGCTGGAAAGGGTTATTGGCTAAGTTCTGTACCATTTATTTTTTACGCCTAATAAATACCTCAACTTTATAGCATCCGAGCACGTTGTAAAATTAACTGAATTACCCTAGGACATTACTTTTGGAATCGCACTTTCATAAATGCTATGAAGATGATCAAGACTCACCGAGCCAACTCCCTGAAACATCAATGCGTTCCCTTGAACAGTCCCGATTTGTACGACTTCTACCCCACCTTGAACTAAGTGCTTCATCAAGGTCTCTTTTTGATTTGGTTGGCAAGTTAGAACTATACCTGATTGTGCCTCGCTAAACCAGATTTCATGAACAGAACCTGATAGAACACTCAAGTCGATTTGGGCTCCTAATAAACTGAAAATACCCATTTCTGCAATACTAACAGCTAAGCCACCGTCTGAAACATCATGGGCAGCGGTAACTAAACCAGAGGTGATCGCTTGTAATACAACTTGCTGAACCTTAAGCTCTACATCCAAATCAAGTACAGGAGCATCGCCTGTAGTTAATCCATGTATTACCTTCAGATACTCCGTACCACCTAAACCGATTCTCGGAGAACCAACATATAGTATTATATCGTCCTCATTTTTGAATGATGGAGACATTTTATGCTTTTCAACGTCTTCGATTACACCGAGCATGCCAATAATGGGGGTTGGAAATATAGCACTTTCAGGATTTTCATTATAAAAACTTACATTTCCACCTGTTACAGGAGTGTTTAACTTCCTACATGCATCACCCATCCCCGCAAGTGATTCCTTAAATGTCCAATACACCTCTGGTTTGTATGGATTACCATAGTTAAGACAATTGGTAATAGCCATAGGTTTGGCTCCAGAGCAAACTACATTACGGGCTGATTCAGCCACCGCAATTTGTCCACCTCTGCGAGGATTCAGATAAACATATCGCCCATTACAATCTGTTTTTGCTACTAAACCTTTTTTACTCCCTTTAAGCCTAATAACACCAGCATCAGCGGCCCCTGGACCTTGAACCGTATTGGTTCGTACCATCGTATCGTATTGTTCATGAACCCATCTTTTGGAAGCTATGTTTGGGCTGTTTAATAAGGCTTCCAAACATTCTATTAGATTTTCAGGATGAGTTAAGTCGGATAGGTCGGCGCTTTGCGTATCTTCTAGATAGGCCGGCTTTTGCGTTTCTCGTACATATTGAGGAGCGCCGCCACCCAACACCAGATGTTCGGCTGGAATTTGGGCTTTTATCTCTCCGTCCTTCCAGTAAGTCACATGATCACCTTCCACCACTTCACCGATCACAACAGCATGCAAATCCCACTTCTCATAGATATCTATGATGGCTTTTTCTTGCCCTTTATGAGCCACAACAAGCATGCGTTCCTGACTTTCTGAAAGAAGCATTTCGTAGGCGGTCATTCCCGGTTCACGCGCAGGTACTAAATCCAAATTGATGCGCATCCCATGGCCACCTTTTGCGGTCATTTCACTAGAGGAACAGGCGATTCCAGCCGCTCCCATATCCTGCATTCCAACGACTGCACCTGTTTGGAGTGCTTCGAGACTGGCTTCAAGTAATAATTTTTCGGTAAATGGATCTCCAACTTGTACGCTTGGCCGTTTAGCTTCACTTTCTTCAGAGATTTCCTCGGAAGCAAAAGTTGCCCCATGTATCCCATCTCTTCCTGTACTTGCGCCAACAATAAGCACCGGATTTCCAATTCCCTTTGCAATGGCAGAAGCTGTTTCACCAGCTTTAACAATCCCAATACTCATTGCGTTGACTAGTGGATTACCTTCATAACTTTCATCAAAACAAACTTCACCGGCAATTACGGGTACACCAAATGAATTTCCATAATCTCCGATGCCGCGTACCACACCATCCAATAGATATCTAACTCTAGGGGTATCCAAAGAACCAAAACGCAGTGAATTCAAAGCAGCAATGGGACGGGCACCCATCGTGAAAATATCCCGATGAATCCCTCCAACTCCGGTTGCAGCTCCTTGATATGGTTCCACGGCAGAAGGATGATTATGACTTTCAATTTTAAACGCACAACCCAAACCATCGCCAATATCAACCAACCCGGCATTCTCTTCACCGGCTTCGACCAGTAGATGTTCGCCTTCACGGGGGAGTTTTTTAAGCTCAATAATGGAATTTTTGTACGAACAATGTTCACTCCACATCACCGAATACACACCTAATTCAGTGAAACTAGGAATCCTTCCTAAACGGTCAACAATCATTTCGTATTCTTCATGAGTTAGACTATGATCTAGGGCTAATTCCAGATTTACAATGGGTTCTTTTGATGTAAGTTCAGACATAAATGATGCGTTGAATTTAAGATGGGTTAAATGTACAAGCTTTTTTGCTCAGCCTCTACCCTAGGACATCGATTAATTCCTGAAAATCCTGAAAGTTTAAATGAGGCTTCCTACCCTCGGGTGAGAGACTTTTCGGATTGTACCAAGCCATATTCCAACCCGCATTTAACGCCCCATCTACATCAGAACTAAGAGAATCTCCTACATAGAGAATATGGTCAGGGGCAAAACCAGCTTGTTGGGTAGCCTCGTTAAATATGGCTAGATCTGGCTTCATTGACCCATATTCTTCTGAGATAATGATAGCAGAGCACGACTTGTCAAACTCAAATTGTCGGATTTTCATCCATTGAGTTTCAGCAAAACCGTTTGTAATCACACCCGTTTTATAGTGTTCTTGTAGCTTCGAAAAGGCGTACTTAGCTCCCTTTATCCATTCCCAATGTGTGCTATAATATTCCATGTATATGGACCTAGCATACTCATTAATTTCACCATCAATACCTAGCGCTTCAAAACTCTCTTGGAACCTTCGTCGGTGTAATGTAGAACGATCAATAGTACCCTGCGCATATTCTATCCATAAACCCCGGTTAATCCGCGCGTATACCTCAAGTAATTTGTCAACGGAAATCACCTGAAGCGCCGGTATTTTATTGTAAATATCTCTTAGCCCGTTTTGTTCGGCTTTTTTATGATTCAATAACGTATCGTCTAAATCAAAATAAATATATCGAATGAGTTCTTTTTGCATGCATTATATATTTTTAGATTCAATGAATCCTAGACATGGGATTTTCGTATAATATAATCCGATTCTAACCCAAATATTATAAACAGAAAGACTTGAGACTATGAAAGCAAAAAGTATTATAACTCTTGCCGTACTCGCTATACTTGTTATCTATGGAATTAGCGTAAACAACGGATTTGTGACCGCCGAGGAATCGGTTGAAAGTGCATGGGCACAAGTTGAAAACCAATACCAACGAAGGGCCGATTTAATACCGAATCTAGTAAATACGGTGCAGGGCGCCGCAAATTTTGAGCAAGAAACATTACAATCGGTAATTGAAGCTCGAAGTCGAGCAACATCGATTACCCTTCAGGCCAATGACTTGAACGATCCTGCCAAAATTCAACAATTTCAGGCTGCTCAAGAACAGTTAAGTGGTGCACTTTCCAGATTGCTTGTTAGCGTTGAGCGATACCCCGAACTCAAGGCAAACGCTAACTTTAGAGATCTTCAAGCTCAGCTAGAAGGAACTGAAAACCGTATTGCAACCGAAAGAAAACGATTCAACGATACTGCACGTCAGTATAACATAGAGATTCGAAAATTCCCTGGAAGCCTTATAGCTTCCATTTTAGGTTTCAACCGTAAAGCCTATTTCGAAGCTAATGAAGGAGCCGAACAGCCCCCAATCGTTGACTTTGAATAAACGGAAGTCTCTTCACCAAAATATCTCCTTAAGCCAGTAGACTATTAACCCGGAAGAACATAAAACCTATGCCATTTTTAAGCAGTGACGATGAATTAGCCATTGTACAGGCTATTCAAGAAGCAGAGAAAAAAACCTCTGGGGAAATCCGTGTTCACATTGAAAAAAAATGCCCTAAGAAAGACCCCATAAAAAGAGCTATCAGCTTATTTCAAAAATTAAGTATGCACAAAACAGATCTGCGAAATGGCGTCATCGTTTACGTGGCTACGGAGGATCATTTGCTGGCTATTTGGGGAGATGAAGGTATTCATGCAAAAGTTGGCCAAGAATTCTGGGAGAGTACGTTGGTAACCCTACAAGAAGATTTCAAAACCAATCAAATAAAAAATGGGCTTACAAAAGCACTACTAGATATCGGCGAAAAGCTACAACAATACTTTCCTTACCAGAAAGACGACAAAAATGAACTTGATGATTCTATCAGTTATGGATAAGCAAAGAATCAAGTACTATATTCGACCCACAAGCAACCTAGCAGCGCGTTTCTCTTTAGTCAGCTTTTTGGCCATAACTTGGGTTCTAGGGCTTAATTTTATTTCCTTACCAACATCGTGGGGAATATCCCATGCCCATACAAACACCGTGGTGCAGAGTTCGGCGAGTCTTGTATTTGCTCAATCTACAAATGAGTTACCACAGCGCCCCGTCGGTATGGTGAACGATTTTGGAAATCTTCTAACAAACCAAGAAGAGGCAGTACTTGAACGAAAACTTCGGAGCTACAGAGATACCACGTCCAATGTCATTGCAGTTGCTATACTTGATAATCTTACTGGAATGCCAAGAGAGGAAGCAGCAACCTACCTATTTAACACCTGGCGAATGTGGGAGGCCGAACGATATAACGGGGTTCTTATTCTAATATCTGTTCAAGAACGGGAATTACAAATAGAGGTAGGATATGGATTAGAAGGCGCTATCCCTGATGTAATGGCCAATAGGGTTGTGCAAGATATTCTTATACCTGCATTGCAAAGTGGACAGGTTTATCAAGGTCTTGATCGAGCCACTAGTGCACTTATACAATTAGCCTCTGGAGAATATGAGGCAGTGGAAATTAAACGAAGCTCCGATGAAGGGTTCCCAATAGATATTCTTATAATATTGGGACTCATTTTATTCTTTATTATTTCCAGAGGAAGAGGAGGTCGTGGCGGCGGTCGAACCATTGGTGCCATGGATGTTCTACTCTGGAGTAGCTTTCTCAATAGTCCCCGAGGTCGCGGCGGATTTGGCTCTGGTGGCGGTGGATTCGGTGGGGGTGGTTTTGGAGGTTTTAGAGGCGGGGGCGGATTTGGCTCTGGTGGCGGTGGTGCAGGGGGAAGTTGGTAAGCCCTTTACTAGACTACAGAAAATTTGGTCAATGCCTGATTCAAATCTTCTATGATATCATCTACTTCTTCAATGCCCACTGCAAGACGGACTAAGCCATCTTTTATGCTTGCTTTTTGGCGCAACTTCGCATCCATTACTGAGTGTGTCATAGATGCAGGATGTTGAATCAAGGTATCTACAGCACCCAAACTTACTGCAAGTGAACAGAGTTGAACCGAATTCATAAGATTAGTTCCTGCTTCAAAACCTCCTTTTAGCTCAAAACTCATCACCGAAGCTGCTCCATTCAATAATATATTCTGCGCAACATTGAAATCGGGATGAGACTCTAGCATTGGATACCAAACCCGCTTTACCGATTCATGTGATTCTAGATACTGAGCGACTAGCATCGCATTATCGGTTTGCGCCTGTACTCGAAGAGCCATGGTTTTTAGCCCATTCATTAGCAACCATGAGTCCATAGGTCCAGCGATACCTCCCAAATTTTTTCTATATGTACCCAAATGATAGTTATTTGCTAAATCCTTTGAGCAAGTCAACACCCCCCCTAATGAGGTCCCATGTCCTCCAATATATTTAGTCGATGAATGAATCACGATATCGGCCCCAAAATTAAGTGGTCGACAGAATACCGGTGATGCAAATGTATTATCTACAATTACTCTGGCGCCCGCATCGTGAGCAATCTCAATAATACGATCCATCTGAGCTACTCGCATAGTTGGATTAGTAATGGTTTCCATGTAGACTACCTTAAGATTGTCCATGGATTCGACTTTTTCTTGGAATGTATGTAAATCAGTAAAATCTATAAAATCAGCGTCTATACCCCATTGTGGGGCTTGTTCAAATAATAATTGACTACTGCAACCGTACAATGCATCCTGCGCAAGTACCTGTCCCTGTTTAGCCATGGCCATGATAGCCGTACTTATCGCGGCCATGCCTGTTCCAAAAACCATCGAGGTATACCCATCGCTACCTAGATCATAGCATTCAAGAGCGGTAATTGATTGTTCTAAGGCATTGTTATTTGGATTAGATATACGTGTGTAAATATGTGCTCCAGCGTGATCAGGGGACGAAAAAGCTCGCGCGCCATGATCAACGTCATCAAATAGAAAGGTTGATGTCTGATATATTGGGGGTATATGGGCACCCTCAGATTCTTTATGGATTCTAGTAGGACAATCGACTCCGTGAACAACTCTCGATTTAAATTTCATACTATATACTCCTTATTAACTTGTTGGAATGTATCCACCTTCCTTAATTGCTCGTAACACCATGGTGGTTTCAAGGCGTTGTACATCGGGTAAGGTGGTTAGTTTATCCCGTAACAAGCGTTCATAATCGGCTATATCAGTAGCCACTACATGCAATAAGAAATCAGACTGTCCTGTAGTATGGTAACAGGACAAAATCTCTGGTATACCTCGTACTGCTTCAATAAAATCATCTAATAGACTCATTTGGTGAACACTTAGGGTAACCTTGACAAAAACAGTCATGCCCTTACCCACTTTTTCTTTTTCAAGTACTGCCGTATAACCTTTTATTACACCCTCTCGCTCTAAGCGCTTTACTCTCTCTATAGTAGGAGTGGCCGTAAGTCCTACCCTTTTTGCAATTTCTCTATTGCTAATTCGAGCGTTTTCTTGCAGATGTGCAATAATCAGTTTGTCAATATCGTCTAGTTCTATCAAATTATAGTGTTTAATGCTACTAAATTACATATAAACCCTACATTTTACAAGTAAAATATCTATAAAATAGTCTTTATAACTAAATTAACCTGATTATATATTATTGTTAGTTAAGCTAAATTGTAGGTATTGAATGGGTCTTCCTTTTTTGACATGTAATCCTTCGTAGTAGGTATGTATATCTACCAATTCTTCAGGCGCTGAGGGATCCGCATATACGTTTTCGATTTGCCTGAGTATTGTCAAATTGTACAACTCAATTTGCTCAAGTGTAAATTCAAATAATTCGGAACTATCGGTTTTGAGATGAATGGTACCGCCTGATATTAGTAACTTTTTATACAGCTTTAAAAAACGGGTCGATGTTAACTTTTTTCTGTCTTTCTTTAGTTGTGGATCGGGAAAAATAATCCATATCTCCTCTACACTTTGCTCAGGGATATAATGTTCTAAATGCCCTATATATGCGCGCAAAAAAGCGGTGTTTTGTATCTGATGTGTTAGAGAGTAATTAGCCCCAACCCATATTCTATTACCTTTAATATCGACCCCGATAAAATTTCTGTTTGGATATCGTAAGGCTAGGCCTACGGTATATTCTGCCTTTCCACATGCCAGTTCTAAGGTAAGCCTATCCGAGCCCAAAAAAAACTTTTCAAACCATACCGTTTTATTAAATCCGTGCCCATTTGGGTAGTCGGACCACTCAATAACATGGTCAAATTGAGCAATCTCTTTAAATCGTTTATGCTTGATCTTCGGCATTATATCCAATCGATTTATGGAGCTAATCGCTGCTTCTGCCATCGGTGGTCTATTTGAACATAACTTATTCTATCGTGAAGTCTACTTGGGCGACCTTGCCAGAATTCAATTTTTATGGGGCATAATTCAAAGCCTCCCCAGTGAGTGGGATAAGGCACGCCGGTGCCCTCCGGATATCGTTGAATTAACTCTTCTAGTCGCTGCTCTAATACCGATCTATCTTTTATCACCTGACTTTGATTGGAAACCCATGCTCCTAATTGACTCATATAAGGTCGGGACAAGAAATAGGCTTTTGAGTCCTCTTCACTTATTTTACTCACCTGCCCCTCAATGCGAACCTGACGTTCCAATTCTTTCCAAAAAAAAGTCATAGCTACTGATGAATTTTGCAATATTTCACTTGCTTTATCTGAAGTATAATTAGTAAAAAATTG
>PCAT01000047.1 GCA_002730655.1 Balneola sp. | reverse complement strand
TAGAGCATATGCTTTTTAAGGGTACCAAGAATCGTACGGCATTTGAGATAGCTCAATCCATGGAGTCCGTCGGCGGATATCTTAATGCATTTACCTCTACGGAGTATACGTGCTATTATGCTCGTTGCTTAGATACTGAGTTACGTACTGCTTTGGATGTGTTATCTGATATGGTGATGCATCCAATCTTTCCTAAAGAAGAAATTAAGAAGGAAAAAAAGGTGGTAATCGAAGAGATGAAAATGTACCGTGATTCACCAGATGATTTTTTATTTGAAGAATTCACCAGTCATTTATTCAAAAACCATCCACTCGGTAGGCCTATATTAGGCTATGAGGAGACCGTTTCTGCATTTACAGATGACGATTTATTCCAATATATGACAGACCGATATGCCCCCGAAAATTTAATTGTAGCTGTGGCTGGCAATGTGGATCACAATACGGTTTTACGCTACTGCCAATCGCTTTTAACTACAGAAGATCGCAAATTAGTAGAACCCCTAAACCAAGAGTTAAGCCCACTAGACACAAAACCATTATCATTGACTAAAAGTATCGAACAGACGCACTATATATGGGGCCGAAGAGGGTTGCATTTTGACGATGACCAAAAGTATGTATTACTGCTCACAAATACACTTTTGGGAGGTGGAATGAGTTCTCGCCTGCATCAAAATATTCGCGAAAAATATGGATACTGTTATTCGGTTCAAACCTTTAACCAGAGCTTTTTGGAAACAGGAATTTGGGGGGTATATGTGGGTACGGATAAAGATTACGTGGAACATGTGCATGAATTAGTGGTAGAACAACTAAATCTTCTTGCAAGTCATGAATTAGCCTATAAAGAACTATCTGAAGCTAAAGCACAATTAAAAGGTAAACTTTTGTTGAGTCAGGAAAATACGTCGAATCGGATGATGCGACTAGCAAAGAGTGAGATTTATTATAAGCGTCATGTAGACCTAGACGAACTTGTCGAGCATATTGATAGCGTATCGGTCGAAGATATAATATCTTTTGCTCAGGTATTTATGAATGAAAGTGAATTTGTAGAAGCAAAATTAACCCCTGAATAGTATTAATTGTAATAGAATGAATAAACAATTGACCTATATTCATCAACTAAAGAATCATATCTCATCGGAAGTAAATCTTGCTGGGTGGGTTTATAATGTGAGAAATAGTGGAAGCTTGGTATTCATCGAATGTAGAGACGGATCTGGTATCTGCCAGTGTGTGGTAAACAAAGAAGAGGTCTCTGAAGAAAGTTGGTTAGCAGCGGTGAGTTTAAAACAAGAATCATCGATACGTCTGCATGGTCTAGTGGTTGCTGATGAACGTAGTATAGGTGGGGTAGAACTACAAGTTCAACGCGTCGAAATTTTACAATTAGTGACTGAATATCCAATTACTCCAAAGGAACATGGTATTGAATTTTTAATGAATCGACGCCATTTATGGTTGCGTAGCCAACGACAATGGGCGGCTATGCGGGTGCGAAATGGAATTATATTTGCTATTCATAACTTCTTCCAATCGCGAGGTTTTATCCAAACCGATACCCCTATTTTTACCCCCAATGCTGCCGAGGGAAGTACTACATTATTTGAAACTGACTTTTTTGAAGAAAAAGCCTACTTAGCACAAACAGGTCAGCTGTATGGAGAGGCGCTGGCAATGGCTCATGGATTAATTTATACCTTTGGGCCTACGTTTAGAGCAGAAAAGTCAAAAACTCGCCGACATTTATCCGAATTCTGGATGATCGAACCTGAAATGGCATTCTATGATTTGGAGATGAATATGGATTTAGCAGAGGATATGCTTAAATCTATTGTTGCTGACATATTAACGAATTATAGTCAAGAACTTAGTTTGTTGGAGCGAGATACTAGCTCTCTGCAGAGGTTGGTTGAAAAAGATTTTGTTCGCATCAAATATGATGATTCAGTGGATATTTTAACCTCTGAGAAAACAGCTCTGCTATTGGATGAATTGATTCAACAACGAGAGTCTGAAAAGGAAAAGCTAGGCCAGGAACAGACTACCATACAAAAAGAACATGGCTCTGCAAAAAAATGGAGAAAAAAGCAGATTGAAAAGAGAGTTATTGATATAATTTCAAGAATTGATCAGATTGAGGAAGATTTGCGTAATATTCCAAAATGGAAAAAATCTGCACAAGAATTTACTTGGGGCGCTGATTTTGGTGGGAGTGATGAAACCGTGCTTACCATGCAATACGATGTACCAGTTATGGTAACCCATTGGCCAGCTGAAATAAAAGCTTTCTATATGAAACGTGATGCAACTGATACCTACGCTTTGGGAGTGGATATTCTAGCTCCTGAAGGTTATGGCGAAATAGTTGGTGGGAGTCAACGAGAAGACAATTTGGAGGTAATATTAGCTCGAATTGAGCAAGAGGGTTTGGATCCAAAAACATTTGAATGGTATACGGATTTGCGACGGTTTGGTAGTGTTCCACATGCTGGATTTGGCTTAGGATTAGAACGAACAGTGGCATGGATATGTGGACTAAATCATGTAAGAGAAACCATTGCATTTCCACGTATGTTGGGAAGGATTACCCCTTAATCAACCTGATATGAATACGCTTTAGATGGCTAAAAAGAATTCGTCTCTAGATTTATTTCGTGAAGCAATCTCCTCAATAAACCAGGGTAAGCTTCATCATATTTATGTTATTGAGGGTGGTGAGCATTTCTTTATAGATCGATTCATTAAGCGTATTATTGAGATTATTCCCACTCATGAACGAGATTTTAATAGTAATTTTCTCTACGGAAATGAGGTTCAGTTAGAAGACGTTTTGCAGTTGGTTAAGAGTTATCCCATGATGGCTGAGCGTCGTTTGGTTTTGGTAAAGAATGCCAATGATTTATTTAAACGTATACCTTCTAATCTTCAGGATGATTTCTTGCACTATCTTCAGTGCCCAAACCCTCAAACCATACTGATAATACATCTAGATCCTAAAATTCCAAAAAACACAAAAATCGGTAAAGCATTACATGGCCAGGGCATACATGCTTTATTATTCGATCCACTCCCAGATTATCAACTAGCAAATTGGGTTATGGGCTGGGCTAAACAGGAACATAAGACTTTATTAAGTGAACAAGTTGCCCAGCTACTTGCTCAATTGGTAGGCAACGATTTAAAGCTTTTGTCCTCTGAAATAGATAAAATTTGTACATATACAACGAATATAGAAGGAGAAATTGATCTTGAAAAAGTCCGCTCTATTGTAGGGTCCTACCGGGGCTTTGATGTATTTGAACTAAAGGAAGCCATAAACAAAAAAGAGCTTCAGCAAGCCTTCTTTATAGCTCAACGAATCCTTCAACAAAGCAAATCAGATACTGGAGAATTAATTCGCATCGTCGCTTTTTTGTATTCTGACTTTTTAAAACTGTGGCAGATCATTCGACTAAGACAGACTTCTAAATCTGATACCGAAATTAAGAAAGCACTTCATATCAATTCATCCTATTATTTTAAGCGTTTATCCTCCGATGCAAAACGCTATTCTACAACAGACATGGTGGGTATTTTTAATGCTTTATTAGATGCTGATCGAGCTATTAAAGGGTTTTCGACTATGGACGTTAACGGCATATTAATGTTGCTTGTCAAACGTCTCATTCATCCGCATAATTACGCTTAAATTTTCAAATTTAGTAGTTTAATAGGTCTAGAACGTGTTCTTTCAAGAGATGCTTCCCTAAATAGCCAGCCTCCAAATTCTTGTTAAATGGAATAGGTGTGTGGATCGATGAAACTCTTTTGATTGGGGCATCTAACCACTGAAATGCATGTTCAGATAGATAAGACGCAATTTCACTCATAGGCCCCATAATTTCGGGGGCTTCTTGTAATAACAAAGCGCGATTCGTTTTCTTAACCGAGCCTAGTAGTGTCGACCAATCTATAGGGGCTAAACTCCTCAAATCAACGATCTCAATAGAAATGCCTTGTACTTCCATTTCTTTAGCAATATCTAAAGCCCAATGAACTGGCCAGCCAAAAGTAATGATACTCATGTGATTCCCCTCGCGTAGTAGCCTAGCGGCATGAATATCGGTCCATTCTGCCTTAGCAGGTGCCGTCTCCCTTAGGTTACGGTAAAGTCTTTTATGTTCAAAAAATAAAACAGGGTTAGGTTCTAATATGGCGCTATAAAGCATGTTTTGGGCATCTTCTACAGTGGATGGCACTAAAATTTTCAGGCCTGCATGAGGCATAAACCATGACTCAGGGGATTGTGAATGAAATGGCCCTGCTCCAACACCTGCTCCATGAGGTAAGCGAATGGTCACATTAATTCCCGGCGTCCAACGATAATGTGATTTGGCAATATTTTGAATGATTTGATTCATCCCACAACTCACGAAATCGGCAAATTGCATCTCAACAATGGGCTTAAAACCATCCAATGCTAAACCTAAAGCTGCCCCTAAAATTCCTGATTCTATGATGGGTGTATTTCTAATTCGTTGTTCACCAAATTCGCTTAGGAACCCGTCAGATATTTTAAAAACCCCACCATATTCGGCAACATCCTGCCCCATAAGAAGCACTTTTTCGTCTACTCGTAAACTCTGTGATAATGCATTTGAAATAGCATCTACAAATCGTTTTTCTATATATTTTTCTTTTTTTGTTGCTCTCGGTAGAAGGCACGGTTTATATTGTGGAGCAAAAACAGCTTTTCGTTCATTTTCCTCAATGAAATTTGGTTCTTTAGAGTTCAGTGCCTTGTCCAAATCAGCCTTAAAAAATTCTTTTAACAGTTTAGTATGATTAGAAAATTGCTGATCGGTACAGTCAAATTTTTGCCGTAAGTGATGCTCAAAACGCACAATGGGATCTTTCTTTTCCCATTCAGCCATCATATCTTTCGGCACATAGGCCGTCCCAGATGCTTCTTCATGTCCCCTCATTCTGAATGTCTGTGCTTCAATGAGCACTGGTTTACCCTTTAAAGCACTGGCTCGTGCTTCTTTCATTGCATTCATTACAGCAAAAATATCATTCCCGTCTACTTGTATACCTTTAACACCATAACCAATAGCACGGTCTACTAAATGTTCGCATGCGTATTGCTGCGATGTTGGTGTGGATAGGCCATATCCATTGTTTTCTATGATAAAGACTACAGGTAAATTCCAAACAGCAGCCAGGTTTAAGGCTTCATGAAAATCACCTTCACTAGTGGCCCCATCCCCGCAAAAGGATACAGCAATAGATTGGTTATCTCGTAATTTATTGGCAAGTGCTAAACCGTCAGCCACAGGCATCATAGCCGCTAAATGCGATATCATACCAACTATCCTGTGCTCTAAGCTACCAAAATGAAATGAACGTTCACGACCCGAGCTAAAGCCATCAGCCTTGCCAAAAAGCTGACAAAAGAGTGGGTAGAGAGGTACATTTCTACTTGTAAATACACCCAAATTTCTGTGCATGGGAAGTATAAAATCTTCATTATAACAGGCCTTAGTCACCCCAACCGAAATGGCTTCTTGTCCAATACCAGAGAACCATTTGCTAATTTTATTTTGCCGTAAAAGCTTAAGCATCTTTTCCTCAATGAGCCGAGGAAGCAGTAGAGCATCATACAGACCCAAGGCGCTATCTAGCTTTTGAAGACGAGTATCATTTTTCTTTGAAGTGATTTGGCGTGAAGACATTTATTTCGAAAAATTTATTTGTCTAGTAGATACGCAAAAATTAGTGGAGCAACAATGGTTGCATCAGATTCTATGACAAATTTAGGGGTATTCACACCTAATTTTCCCCACGTAATCTTTTCGTTAGGAATAGCCCCGGAATAGGACCCATAACTAGTGGTTGAATCACTAATTTGGCAAAAATATGACCATAAAGGCACTGAGATACCCAAATCCTGTTCAATCATTGGTGCCGCACAAATAGGGAAGTCACCAGCGATTCCACCACCAATTTGGAAGAATCCAATGCCCTTTACCGATTCTTTCCTGTACCATGCTGCCAGTTCAATCATATACTCTATCCCGGATTTTACAACCTGTGGATTGGTTTTGCCCTCGATACAATGAGAGGCAAAGAAATTCCCACAAGTAGAGTCTTCCCAACCGGGAACAACAATGGGTAAATACTTTTCTGCGGCAGCTAGAAGCCAAGAGTGTTCTGGGTTAATTTGATAGGATGATGAAATATCTCCTGACAACAGTAGTTCATAAAAATACTCATGGGGAAACTTCCGAGTTACATTACTAGCTGCATTGGCCCATCGCCGGACTAAATGCTCCTCAATTACTCGCATTGCTTCAATCTCAGGTATGCAGGTATCTGTGACTCGGTTATAATGATTGTTGAGTAGCTCTTGTTCGTCAAAAGGACTTAAGTCCCGATAATTAGGAATGCGCTTATAGTAATTGTGAGCCACTAAATTAAAAACATCTTCTTCTAAGTTAGCCCCTGTGCATGAAATAGCATGAACTTTATCTGTCCGAATCATTTCTGCCAAACTTATCCCTAATTCTGCAGTACTCATTGCTCCGGCCAAACTTACAAACATAGAATGTCCTTCTAGTAACTTCTGTTCATAAGCTTGGGCAGCTTCAATTAATGTGGCAGCATTAAAGTGCTTAAAATTCGTTTTTAAAAAAGTAGAAATTGGTCCTTTTGGCATTAGCTTTTAAAGTTATAAAGTTAAATAATAGTTAAGATAGTTAATTAAGTTAGAGCAGGGTTATGTTGATTATTCAAACCATATTAATCGCCATTGACATTTTCTCATTAATATGTGGAGTAAAAGTATTAGTGTTCAAATTAGTAGATTAAAATTATTGCTACAGTAGAAAATAACATTATTCATCATACCCAAGTATGGATAGCATATTACTGACCGATTGTTCGTCGCTGTAAAGATAATCTATAAGATTACCATGTTCATCTTTGTCTACTATAATTTGTCGTGGTGACGGGATTAGGCAGTGTTTTATGCCCCCATAACCTGAAATTGCTTGTTGATAAGCGCCCGTGTGAAAAAATCCAATGTACAGAGGATCTTCACCGTATTTATCATCAAACGCAGGCAAGAGTATTTGTTGATTTAACTGCTCAGAGTTATAGTAATCGGAATGGTCACAGCTTATACCACCAATATGAATACGTTTATAACTATATTCCCACTTGTTAATAGGGAGTAGAATAAATTTTTCGTTGATAGACCAAGCATCAGGTATGGTATTCATTAAACTATTATCAATGATGTACCATAATTCAGTATCGTTTTGTTGTTTTTGTTCGATAACTTTAAAGATGACTGCCCCACTTTCACCCACTGTATATTTACCGAACTCGGTATAAATGTCTGGTTCCGAAACACATGCTTGGACACATGCATCTTTAATATTTCGAACGATTTCGTCCACAACGTATTCATAATCATATTCGAAACCCAAGCTGTTTCTTATCGGAAAGCCACCACCAATATTTAAGGCTTGGAGGGATGGGGTCAATTGCTTAATTTGAATATATAAATGCAGGGCTTTTTTGAACTCACCCCAATAATATAAATTATCATTGATCCCTGAATCCACAAAGAAATGGATCATATGAAGCTCAAGTAAGGGGTTTGGCTGTATTTTTTCCTTCACTAGTTCCAATAATTTTCGTTTATTAATACCTAATCTTGAGGTATAGTATGCCGCTTGAGGTTCTCCATCAATACTTATACGAAGCCCGATTTTGATTGGTTTGTCTAACTTTTGGGTGGTAATACGTTCTAGTTCTTGTACACTATCTAATATGGTGATGGTATGTTTGAAATCTTGGTGTTGTAAAAGACGAATTTTTTCTATGTATTCATCAGTCTTAATGCCATTATGCAAAATCGTTGAATCCTTACTTATAGCGCCATGTTCGTATAGCTTTAAAATAAGATCAATATCATAAGAGGAAGAGGTTTCCAATGAAACATTTTCTTTAAGTGCAGTTTTAACGACATAACTAAAGTGACTGCATTTGGTACAGTAACAAAATTCATATGACCCTGCATAATCATGTTTCTTAAAAGATTGATTAAATAAGTTCCTAGCTTTTTTGATTTGCTCCCTAATCTTAGGTAAATAACTAATTCGAAGAGGAGTCCCATAATTATCTAAGATTTTCTTAAGATCTATGCCATTGAAGTGTAATATACCTTTTTGAAGATCAAAACCTTCTTGAGGAAAGTTGTAGGTCTGTTTAATAAGTTCTTTGTAATTGTTTTTCATTCAGTGAATTAATTAATAAATAAAAAGTGATTAGCTCTAAAACCATATTTGACTTTAAAAATAGCCGTTGTACAGCGACACTCAATTACAACCAAAAAATAAACTACAAAACTAACCACAGTTGTGTACAAAAAGAAAACTAGGATAATAATTTTTTACTATATATTCTTTAGCTTCTGTACTATCAAGTAAGCGTAATATTTAGTGTATCCTCAAAAAACCAACACCTTTAGAACACATTGCACTCTTCGAAATTTGT
>PCAT01000046.1 GCA_002730655.1 Balneola sp. | reverse complement strand
GGGCGCAGTAAACGGTATAGTAAAAGAGATATTAAATATTGTTGGCCTAGTATTAGCGGTCTATGTAACATTTAATTACATGGATGTTGCCTCAAGGTATTTGGCTGCTTTATTTGAAGACGGCACGCAGAGTTTTATTCCTTTTTTGGCAGGTGCGCTGTTGTTTATTATTGTATTATCAGTTGTTTCATTAATTGCTTATTGGACACGAGAGTGGTTAAATGCAGTTAAACTTGGTACACTGAATAGGTTTTTAGGGTCTTTATTTGGTATTCTGAAGGGCGCTATCTTTCTGAGTGCCATATTTTTGTTATTAGCAGGTTTTCAGGTCCCAAGAGAAGAACTTAGGGAAAAATCTGCCTTATACCCCTATATAATTCAGGCGGCACCAAATAGCTACAACATAATAAATGCCATTTACCCAGGCACCGAGAACTTTACTGAGACCATTCGTAATACACTAAAAAACTATAATCCGGCAGACAAATTGCCGGTAATTAATCCTTAATACGTACAATGAACGTTTCACAAGTCGAGCAACAACTAGCATTAATAATGCGCGGTGCTGTTGAGATACTTCCGATCAAAGAGTTAAAAGAAAAACTAGACAAATCCATTAAAACATCTACACCTCTAAAAGTAAAGTTAGGGGTAGATCCGACAAAACCTGATTTGCATTTAGGACATTCGGTCATGTTGCGGAAGCTCCGACAATTTCAGGATTTAGGTCATGAGGCTATTTTAATTATTGGCGGATTTACAGCAATGATTGGGGATCCAACAGGTCAAAATACTACGAGACCTCCGCTGACAAAAGAGGAAGTAGCTCTTAATGCCCAAAGTTATATAGACCAAGCAAAAAAAATCCTGGCTGCAGAGAGGCTCCAAATAGTAAATAATTTAGATTGGCTAGGGCCGATGTCCTTTATGGATGTGATCCATTTAAGCTCGAAAATGACCGTTGCGCGCATGATTGAACGGGATGATTTTTCAAAAAGATTTGCTGCTAATGAGCCGATTTCACTACATGAGTTTTTATATCCGCTAGCTCAAGGGCAAGATTCTATTTATTTAGAGAATGATATAGAATTAGGTGGTACCGATCAGAAATTTAATTTATTAGTTGGTAGGAACTTGCAAAAGGACAGAAGCTTAAACCCACAAGTTTGCTTAATGATGCCTTTATTAGTAGGTACGGATGGTTCTGCAAAAATGTCCAAGTCATTTAATAATTACATAGGTATTAATGAACACCCTAATGATATGTATGGGAAAGCCCTCTCTATTCCTGATGAACTTATATACTCTTACTTCGAGTTAACTACGGATATCCCAAATGAAGAGTTATCCGCGTTAAAGAAAAAGATTAAAATAAATCCTCGAGATGCTAAACATGATTTAGCTTATACCTTGGTAAATTTATATCATAGCAAAAAGGCCGCCGAGGGTGCTAGGGATCACTTTGAAAAGATCGTCATTCAGAAGAAAATCCCAGATGATGCGCCAGAATATAGTCTGCAGAGTGGCCAAGAGCATCGAGTTCTTGATATCATATCTGCCCTTAAATTTTGCTCAAGTAATGCCGAGGCAAAGCGGCTAGTAAAGCAAGGTGGAGTTAGTCTGGATGAGGTAAAAATTACTGATATTAACCAGAGTATTAAAGCTGAATCAGAGAACGAATATGTTTTAAAAGTAGGTAAGAGAAAATATGCTCTCTTAAAAACCAAATAGGATGTCTGATGTAAAAATAGCCTCATATAATGTTAATGGTATTCGTGCAGCCACTAGAAAGGGCTTATATTCTTGGATAGAAGAATCCTCTCCCGATCTTATCTGTTTTCAAGAGATGCGTTCTACCGAACAAGACATGCCTACATTATTGACAGAACTAAATTACAATAAGTACCATGTAGTAGCTCAAAAAAAAGGTTATTCAGGAGTATCGATATTTAGTACAATGCCGGCTAATGCTATATT
Source organism: Balneola sp. (assembly GCA_002730655.1). Classification (GTDB taxonomy): domain Bacteria; phylum Bacteroidota; class Rhodothermia; order Balneolales; family Balneolaceae; genus UBA1275. The sequence continues at coordinate 18,610 of PCAT01000046.1, read as the reverse complement.
AAATGGTATCGGTGTTAAATGGATTGACGATGAGGGGAGGGTATTGACAGCTGAATATGATAATTTTAGATTGGTTTCCGCATATTTTCCGAGTGGGACGACAGGCGATTTTCGTCAGGATATGAAAATGAAATTTTTGGACCACTTTTTGCGATTTGCAACGGACCTTAAACAGGATGGGAAGCCAACCATTATTGCTGGTGATTTTAATATTTGTCATTTGGATATTGACATACATAATCCGGATAAACAGCATAAAACATCCGGGTTTTTGCCAGAAGAACGTGCTTGGGTAACCCAATTGTTATCTGTCGGATATGCAGATGCTTTTCGTAAAATACATCCAACATTGACAGATGCCTATTCTTGGTGGAGTTATCGTGCTGGGTCTAAGGCTAGAAATAAAGGTTGGCGAATAGATTATCACATGGTGAGCGATACAATGGCCGGCCGGATTTTAGAGGCAAAAATCGAATCTAAGTGGAATATGTCAGATCATGCTCCTGTAACAATTACCTACCGATTTTAATATGCTCACCCATTATAAAGAAAGCCCTAGTGAAATAGCCACACTCGATGCGTTTATAAAGTTAACTAGGGCAAGCAATACTCTTCATCATCAATTATCGCGAAGTTTAGCTGAGTATAACTTAACTGAAAGTCTATTTGGCGTCTTAGAAGCTTTATATTATTTGGGGCCGCTTAATCAGCGAAGCCTCGGAGAAAAAATATTAAAGTCAGGTGGTAATATAACGATGGTCATTGTCAATTTAGAAGAGCAGGGTTGGGTGACAAAGATAAAAGATCAAAAAGATAAACGGGCCCATACAACGTATTTCAGAACTATTTAAATGCCTGGATGACGATGAGCTAATGGAGTTGTATGTGATTTGTAAAAAATTAGGAACATTTGCATCTCAGTGGACCACTAAATAAATGCGCAGTAATATATTCCAATGAATTAAAGCTCTTCTTCTAGTTTACCAATTTGGTCTCGAATTCGAGCGGCTTCTTCGAACTCCATGTTTTTTGCAGCATGCAACATGGTTTTTCTTAAGTGATCTAATAGTTTGTCTTTTGAATCAAAATGAATTTCATTCATAGCGGTATTTTCTTTAAAGCTAAGCCCGTTATCATCTACTCGAATAATTTCCATCTGATCGGATTGCCCGGCTTTTTCGGCTTCTTTGGAAAAGTTTATTTTTTGGGTGGAAATAAGGGCTGGGTCAACTAGGGGCTTTAGTTCTTTTTTAATGGTTTTTGGAGTTATACCATGCTTTTTATTATAAGCCATTTGAACTTCCCGCCGCCGCTCTGTTTCTTCAATGACTTTTTTCATACTATCGGTAATTTTGTCTGCATACATGATTGCTCGTCCATCAACATTTCTGGCCGCACGGCCAACAATCTGAAAAAGAGAGGTTTCGGAGCGTAAAAACCCTTCCTTATCAGCATCCATAATTGCCACTAAACTTAACTCTGGAATATCAATACCTTCTCGTAACAAGTTTATACCAACCAGCACATCAAAATCACCTCTACGAAACTTATATAAAACCTCAATACGTTCAAGAGCATCTAGTTCACTGTGCATATAAGCAGCGCTTATACCTATTTCTTTTAAATATGCACTTAGCTCTTCAGAAAGTCGTTTGGTTAGGGTGATAACCAAAATTCGTTCTTTTTTTGCAACACGAAGACGTATTTCTTCTAAAAGATCATCTACTTGATTTCCAAGAGGCCGAACTTCTAGAATCGGCTCCATTAAACCTGTTGGTCGTATAATTTGCTCCGTAAATACCCCTTCACTTTTAACTAGCTCATAATTAGATGGAGTGGCGCTTACAAAAATAGCTTGATTGATCATACCCTCCCATTCCAGAAAGGTTAAAGGACGGTTATCTAATGCAGATGGCAGTCGAAACCCGTGCTCGACCAATTCGGTTTTTCGGGAACGATCTCCGCCATACATAGCATTTATTTGCGGTACGGTTTGATGGCTTTCATCTACTACCAATAAAAAGTCTTCAGAAAAATAATCAATTAGACAGTAGGGGCGTTCGCCAGGCTTGCGGGCACTTAAATGACGAGAATAATTTTCAATTCCACTACAGTAGCCTATTTCTTGAATCATTTCTAGGTCAAATAGGGTTCGCTGTTCGAGTCTTTTTGCTTCGAGATATTTATCTAAGTCCAAGAGTTCATCGATCCGCTGGGTTAACTCGCTCCTTATTGCTTTGATGGTCTCTTCTTGCCTCCCCTTTGAAGTGACATAGTGTGAAGCGGGATAAATGCGGAATTCGCTTACTTGTTCGATGATAGAACCCGAATCAACATCAAATACGGCCATTTCCTCAATTTCATCGCCCCAAAAAGTAATCCGCAAACCCTCGTCAGAATAAGCTGGAAATACATCAACCACGTCACCTCTTACTCTAAAAACACCACGGTGAAAATCATTATCTTTCCGGGTGTAATGAAGATCGACTAAATCGTATAGCAAGGTATTACGGGGTATTTCTTTACCAATTGTTAGGGTGATGATGAGCTTTTCGTATTCTGATGGTGATCCGATTCCATAAATACAGCTAACAGAAGAAACAATAATGACATCCCTACGTCCCGATAATAGTGAACTGGTAGCGCGTAACCTAAGACGCTGAATTTCTTCGTTTATGGATAAATCTTTTTCGATGAACTTATCTTGAGAAGAGATGTATGCCTCTGGTTGATAGTAATCATAATAAGAAATAAAAAACTCGACCCTGTTTTCTGGGAAGAAATCGCTAAGTTCACGATATAATTGAGCGGCTAACGTCTTGTTATGGCTCATCACTAGGGTGGGTCGTTGAACCTGTTCAATTACACTAGCTACAGTACGTGTTTTCCCTGAGCCCGTAATTCCTAATAGCGTTTGAAAACGGTCACCTGCAAGTATTCCATCGGTCAATTCATTGATTGCCTGTGGCTGGTCGCCGGCGGGTTTAAATGGAGAGTGTAGTTTGAATTCAGACATCTATTGGATTAATTGTACAAAGATATAATCTTTTTCTTAAACAAGTCTGCCGAGGGATAAATTCATTGTGAAAGGATTGGTAAATCAGATACACAAGGCGTATTATAGCGGAAACTTTGAACTAGAGTAGAAGAAATTATATGCCCCTTAAAAATAAAAAACTGGAAGTTTTTCGCAGTCAAATTGATTCGATAGATCAACAAATATTGGATTTATTGGTTGAGCGTGGACACATCGTTAAACAAGTTACCGAAACAAAATTAGCACATCAGTTACCTGTTTTTGTGCCTATAAGGGAACAAAAAAAAGCAACTACATTCAAAGAATTAGCACGGGAGAGAGGAATAGATCCTGCTTGGGCCGAAGATTTTTTACGGTTGATCATGGGTTCATCTAGGCAAAGCCAGTCAGAAGTCGCCTTTCCACGCTCTACCCAAGAGCCTAAGCATATTATTTATATAGGTGGTGATGGTGGTATGGGTAAGTTGTATAAACGCATTTCAGATCAAACGGGTCACATAACGACATCTATTGATAAGGGGAATTGGTTTGAATTAGATAAAGCATTAGAGACGGCGGATATGGTTATTATAACAGTACCTATTCACGTTACGAAATCAGTAATACAGAGGTTACAAGGAAGATTGCCCACGGATATAATTTTGGCTGATTTCACCTCCAACAAAAGGGCCCCTATAGATCATATGAAATCTATTCATAAAGGGCCCATACTTGGCCTGCACCCAATGCACGGCCCGGATGTGAGAAATCTCTCTAAACAACTCATGGTAGCCTGTCCAATACAGTTTCCTGAGCAAAGTCAATGGTTCGTGCAGCAATGTGAACTCTGGGGTATGCGACTGATCGAGGCAGAGGCTGAAAAACACGATTATGTAATGCACTTAGTTCAGGGGTTACGACATTTTGTAGCTTTATTACATGGTTCTTTTATGAAGCACTACGATTTGAACCCCAATGATATGTTGGACTATTCATCACCTATCTATAGGGCAGAGCTGATGATGACAGGAAGAATATTTGCACAAAGTGCAGAATTATACGCAGATATTGTATTTTCCAATGAAGAACGCCGTGAGCTATTGCTTAAGTTTTTTGAACATCATGCGTTATTAGCTGAAATGGTAAAAAACAATGATCGGGACGGTTTTATAAAAGAATTTGAGCACGTTACCGATTTTTTTGGGTCATTTGCCACCAAAGCATTAGAAGAGTCTGGGTACCTTATTAATCGGTTAGCGGATCGTTTCGCATAGGATGTAGGTACTTAATTCAAAATTTAGGCATGAGATTTAATAGTTATTTAAACTGTGTTTGTATTTATGAGGCTTAAAAAATTATACTTGAGGAAGATGAGTAAATAGATCAAGTTTTATCAAAGAGTGGCTATAAAAATCTCAGTATATTTGATCGAACTTCCCAAGCTTAACGTTTAGAGTATTTATTTTAAGATGGTAAAAGAAAAATTTTCCTAATTTCTATTCAGAGTACATTATGAATCGCAACAAAGTAATATCCGGCATACAACAAATTGGCATTGGAAACACTGATGTAGTACAAACAACAGAATGGTATCGCCGTTACTTTGGAATGGATATAATGGTTTTTGATGATGAGGCAACGGCTGACCTCATGCTTCCTTATACAGGAGGGAAGCCACACGATCGCCGTGCTATTCTTAGTTTAAGTATGAGAGGTGGAGGAGGGTTTGAAATATGGCAATACACTTCTCGAACACCAGCCCCGATGGAAGGAGAGGTATGTCTAGGTGATTTTGGGATTAATGCGGCTAAAATAAAAACCGTGAATATTCAAAAGAGCTTCGAAGAGTTTAATATGAAGGGGCTTAATGTGGTTGCCTCTTTACAAAATAATCCAGCGGGAGAGCCGCATTTTTTTGTTAAAGATCTTCATGGTAATCTTTTTCAGGTCATTCAAGGGCGGTCTTTTTTTCGGAAAAAAGAACGAATGCTGACTGGGGGTGTAGTGGGTGTAGTAATTGGCTCGAGCGATATTGATCGATCCTTAACACTCTATCAAGACATTCTTGGGTATGATAACGTGATTTATGATGAGGAAGGAATATACAATGATTTTGAAGGGCTTAATGGGACAGGCGTTCCTTATCGCCGCTGTTTAATTCGACATTCACAGCCTAGAAAAGGGGGGTTCAGTGCTTTGTTTGGTCCAACTGAAATTGAGCTCCTTCAACGCATTGATACTGATGCTAAACTAAGCCCGCCCAAAAAATTATATAAGAACAGATATTGGGGTGACCCAGGGTTTATTCATTTATGTTTCGATGTACAGGGGATGGATACGCTTAAAATAGAGTGTGAATCGAAAGGATACCCTTTTACTGTTGATAGTGCGAGTAGTTTTGATATGGGAGAGGCCGCGGGTCGATTTACCTACATTGAAGACCCTGATGGCACATTAATTGAGTTTGTTGAAACTCATAAGGTTCCAATAGCCAAAAAGTTTGGTCTATTTGTAGATATGACTAAGAGAGACCCTGAAAAATCGCTTCCTAAGTGGATGCTTCAGGCTTTATCATTAAGTCGTATGAAGCCTTTAACCTAACTTAATCATACGGTTTATTGCCCATTAGTGTTTGCTTTCAATATGAAAGAAAATTCAACGATTGAAGGCATTTTTTAAGTAATTACTGAAGTCAAATGGGTCTAATGGGGCGTCTTTACGAAGATACAAAGGATGATGTGGGTGCCCATTTTTTGATCGCGCCCCCCTAGTATAATAGTCGAGATTGAAGCTATTAATGGCGTCGTGTATATCGGATAAACATTGCAATAAGTAGGGTCGTTTCTCAATTAAAGTTCCCCAAGCGCACCATACATGAACTTGAGATTCCTGACTAAATCTATGCAAATAATGTCGAATCCAGTGTAAATTTTCTCGATGGAGTATCGGCTGAAACTTTTTATGCATTTTATCAGGATTGGTAGCTCTTTGAGGGTAGAGATTTAACATCAACCAGCCATCATATCCGTGATCCTTAGCAAACCTAGCAATGGAAGCTACGGTTGGGTCTAGGCGCTCTGGAGTTGCTCTACTTGGGTTTACCCCAAAACAGACAAATGGGCGAGTCCCTTTTTTACCTAAAGTATATCGAACATTTGGTTCAGAATGATCGTAAATCCAGGCCTTATTGCTTATGCCCTGAACCAATTGCATTAGTGTACCACCTCTTCGTTTAATAGGCTATCTGCATCCAAGGAATAGTCGTATGAATTCCAATAAAAAAAAGCTTTGAACTGTTTAGTGTTATGTTGCTCCATTCTCTTAAACAATGGTTCTTATTTCGTCCAAAGGTTTTTTTTGTATGATGGGCACTTTTACATCTTTTTTTGGGAATCCACAAACTAATAATAAAAAGGCTTTTTCATTGGAAGGCCTGTCAAGTACTTTGTTTAAAAATCCCATTGGGCTAGGTGTATGTGTGAGCGTTGCTAGTCCTGCATTATGCAAGGCGGTGATAAGTATACCCGTGGCAATTCCAACCGATTCTCTTACATAATAGTGCTTTTCTTTTGTCCCATCGTCTTTTTGGGCATAGCTTGTGCTGAAAATAGCAATAAGAGCGGGCGCCTCCTCCAGAAAAGGCTTTTTTTCGGTAGTTTGAAAGGCCTCTAAATCCTGTAGCCACTCCTGTGTAGCTCGGCCATTATAGAATAAATGTTCTTCATTTTCGGCAGCTTTTCGCAGCTTTTTTTTGATCACCGGATCGGTAATCACTACAAAGTGCCAAGGTTGTTTATTAGCTCCGTTAGGAGCAGTGCCAGCGCTTTTTATACATTTATCGAGTATGTCTATTGGAACCTCTTTGGATGAAAACGAGCGAACACTCCGGCGTTTTTTGATAAGCTCATAGAAATCATTAGACCGTGCGCGCATTTCTTCAGTATTATAGCTGGAGTATTCATTCCAAACACGGAAAGGAGCAGAATCTGGCATAAGGTAGGAGGTTAATTAAATGTTATATAAGTAAATAAAATCCCAGCTTAGATATATAGATTTGAGTTGTTTGTGTAGATATCAACGCTTAAACAAAGTACTAATAACAAACCAAATATTTTCTTTTCTCTCAGCTAGTCTTCTGCTAAAATAAGGGAACCAATCTGTCCCAAAAGGGACATATACTCGGGTTGGGTAACCAAGTCTATTCAAATCGGTCAGCCCCTGTTCGCGAAGGCCATAAAGCATTTGAAACTCAACCCTAGAAGAAGGGATATCATAATTTGCTAAATAAGATCGAACACTACGTATAAGCTGGTCATCATGGGTTCCAAAACGAGGAAAGACGGTGCTGTTAATAAGTATTTCTGCATATGCATTAAAAGCCTCTCGAATATCGGACATCTTTTGATAGGCCCTTTTTTTGGTTTCTTTGTACGCTCCTTTTACCAGTCGGATATCTGCGCCTAAGCCAGCTAATTCAGCAATATCCTCCTTGCTTCTATGCAACATCGCTTGAATTACTGTACCTATATGCTGAGAACCGAATTCGGCATGTGCTCGTTTGAATAAATCGAGAGTAAGAGTGGTGTATGCGCTACCTTCCATGTCAATTCGAACAAATTGATTATTTGCCCGGGCATATTCCATTATACTAAATAAATTGTCGGAACAATATTCCACATCGATGTCTAAGCCAAGCATAGTTAACTTTATCGATATTCCGCTCAATAATTCATGTTGTTTAATTCCTTGGAGTACATCAATATAAGCCTTTACGTTATGCTCAGCCTGAGTACGTGAGTGTATATTTTCCCCAAGTAAATCAAGCGTAAGCTGATGCTGGGCTTGATTGAGTTGTTTAGCAGCGGGTAAGCTTGATGAAAACCCTTCTCCTGCGACAAATCGCTTGGCGAAAATAAAAGGTAATTTCATAGGGTTAGTAAGGCTTTTTGATATTCAATTAATTGTTAGTGATGAGAAGTGAGAGGAAACAAACCAATTAATCCTAGTCGCATACGAGTAGGATAAATAAAGGTACAAGATTTGTTTAAATTATCTATTCAACGGTAACCTTTTTCTGTTCATTCCGTAAAGGCATATGTATTTGCATAAGCCTTATTGATTCGTAACTGCAGGCATTGCAATGTTAAAGTGACGGAGCATTTGTAAGTGCTCTTAGGCGCATAATTAAAAACGACTAATGATTCTATGTTATTAGTCCATGAAACTATGCACAAAAAAATAAAATCATGCAATATCAATCCATGAATCTAAAGAGAAATCTGGAATTACACCAGATTTTCATCTATATGCTAGGCCTTTTTTCTTTGAATTTGTTTTCGAAATTGAAACGCCGGTTAATAGAGAGCTCAATGCCAGAACTTCGGGAGGAAGTATTGAGGCACGTTTAATAAATCCTATTGAGTACATAGAAGTTTCAACTTCTGGGGGGAATGTTACGGTTGAAGTCCCAGAGAATCTTGGATATGACTTAGAGCTAACAGGAAGCCGGGTTCGAATAGAGCTAAGAAATTTTACTGGGGGTTCTTCTAGAGATGCGATAAAAGGATCTGTGAATGGCGGGGGCATATCACTAAAAGCACGGACATCAGAAGGCCTTGTTTCTGTTAAATATTATAAAGTTGCGTCATAGTTTATTTTTCAAAGCAAGATCTTCATTTTCCTATTAGTTATTCACAGAATTTATTGGGGACGAGCCTCTCATTTTTTCTTTAGAGGAATAGGTGGTATTTTTAAGTAATGGAAGAAATGAAAGAAGAAAATAGCAAAGAAAGGGAACGCTTAAGCTTTGAGGAAGCTTTAGATAATTTAGAAGAAATAGTTCAACAGTTAGAAAAAGATGACGTGTCATTAAATCAATCTGTTGAACTATATCAAAGAGGAGTTGAACTCTCAAAAAAATGTTCAGATTTACTTGAGAAAGCGGAGTTAAAGATTAAAGAAGTTCAGTCAAGTTTGAATTAATTTCCAGGTTTATCTATGGACTCTATCAATCATATGGCGAAAAACGATTCTTCAGAGTATACCCCCACACCGGGTCCTTTGCTAAAGAATATACAATCCCCTAAAGACCTAAAAAAACTCCCAAAGACGCAACTACGGGAGATTTCAGACGAATTACGCCAATTTATCATTGATATAGTATCGGTGCATGGAGGCCATTTTGGGGCTTCTTTAGGGGTTGTGGAATTAACGGTTGCTTTACATTATGTCTATAACTCACCCCAGGATAGTATTATTTGGGACGTCGGACACCAAGCTTATGGACATAAAATACTTACAGGTAGGAGGGATAAGTTTTATTCAAACCGCACTTATAAAGGTTTATCAGGTTTTCCTAAGCGTTCGGAAAGTGTGCATGACGCATTTGGAGTAGGGCACTCGTCTACCTCCATTTCAGCGGCTCTTGGTATGGCGGTAGCAAACGACCTGAATGGCACTGGTGACAAAGTAGTAGCTGTTATTGGTGATGGTGCGATGACAGGAGGACAGGCTTTTGAAGCCCTTAATAATGCTGGCTTCATGAATAAAGATGTATTAGTCATACTTAATGACAATAATATGTCAATTGATCCTAATGTTGGGGCTTTAAATGAATATCTAGCAGATATTACTAGTAGTAAAACGTTTAATCGAGTTCGTGACGAAATTTATGACTTGTTAGGACATTTTAAGTCGGCCGGTGAAACAATGCGCAGAATAGCATCCAAGTTAGAATCTGCGATTACTGCAGCAGTGACACCAGGATCCCTTTTTCGATCATTTGGGTTTAAATACTATGGCCCTGTTGATGGCCATGATGTAGATGGTCTCAGAAAAACACTTGAAGATTTAAAAAACATTAAAGGCCCAAAACTTTTACATTTGGTTACAGTTAAGGGTAAAGGTTTTGCTCCTGCAGAAAGAGAACAAACCAAGTGGCATGCTCAAAGCTCACCGTTTGACAAAATAACAGGAAAGTCCCTTGCCGTCCCAACAATCAAAACAAAAGCACCAAAATACCAAGATGTGTTTGGTGAAGCTTTAGTTCAGCTAGCTCAAAAAAACGAACAAATTGTGAGTATGACACCTGCTATGCCAAGTGGGTCGAGTTTATTACCTATGATGCATACTTTCCCAGATCGTGCATTTGATGTTGGAATAGCGGAACAACATGCTGTAACTTTTGCTGCAGGTCTTGCAGCACAGGGTAAAAAAGCTTTCTGTGCTATTTATTCTACATTTTTGCAACGTGGTTTTGATCAATTGGTGCATGACGTAGCCATCCAACAACTTCCAGTTGTTTTTTGTATTGATCGCGCAGGTGTAGTGGGTGCTGATGGGCCCACTCATCACGGAGCGTATGACATAAGTTATTTACGGTCGATACCAAATTTGATCATATCATCGCCGTTGCATGAGCAAGACCTTAGAGACATGATGTTTACCGCGTCGGAATATAATGAAGCTGCCTGGGCTATACGCTACCCAAGGGGAGCGTCAACTGGAATGACTCTTAGAGATAACTTTGAGAAAATAGCCATTGGAAAAGGCAAAAAAATTAGAGATGGCGAGGCCATTGCGTTAGCAACATTTGGGCCAATAGGCAAATATGCTATTGAAGTATGTAAGGCATATGCTGCTAAAGGGATTCAAGTTGCCCATTATGATATGCGCTACGCAAAGCCGATAGACACCCAATTACTCAATGAAATAGCCTTAAAATTTGACCACGTGATTACGTTGGAAGATGCTGCGGTGATTGGCGGATTTGGTAGCGCAGTTGCAGAATATTATGCTACTTTGGACATGAATTCATTAGCAGAGACATTATCCAGTGAGAATAAAAACTATCCACCTAGACTGTACATAATGGGCTTGCCGGATCGAATTATAGAACATGGGACTCAGCGTGAATTACATGATGAGGTTGGTATTGGCCCAGATGGTTTAAAGAAAAAAATAGCTTCTATTCTTGCTCATAAAAAAATTTCGGAATTCAGTAGCTGATAATCAGCTTTTATATGAGTCTAGGATTACATGATTTTGATTTCGAGTTGCCTGAAAGGTTGATTGCGCAATATCCTTCTCACCCTAGAGATCATGCTAAATTGCTGGTTTATGATCGAATAACACAGACTATTCAAGACTCCTTTTTTTACGAGTTAGACAACTTGTTAAACCCGAATACCACCTTGGTGTTAAATAACTCTAGAGTCGAAAAATGCCGATTGCTTTTTGAGGAGGGGAAAATAGAAGTTTTTGTTTTGGAGATCATAGATCCATATTGCGTTCAAGCATTAGTTAGGCCTGGAAAAAAGTTTAAAGTGGGAAAAATTATATCCTTAGCACCGGGCCTACAAGTTCAAGTACTCTCTATATCTGAAGATGGATTACGGACATTGAGGTTTTCTCATACATTCGATGACGCTATTTTTGAGCCTTTCAAGCACACTCCTTTACCTCCTTATATTGCACAAAATGATGCATTATCGGAGGAGTACCAAACTATTTATGCCAAATATGAAGGTAGTAAGGCGGCGCCTACCGCAGGACTGCATTTCACTGCAGAATTGATGCAACGAATAGCTAAAAGGGGTGTTTCTATTGAAGAACTTACTTTGCACGTCGGCATGGGTACTTTTGCGCCGGTTAAGACGGAGCGAATTCAAGATTATATCATTCACGAAGAAGATTATATTTTAACTGAACAGGTCGCCAGTCGATTAGCTAAAGCACGACATATTACAGCTGTTGGCACTACAAGTGCGCGCGTATTGGAGTCCGTAGTTTTAATGAATTCAATTAATGGTTCTCAAGCCCAAAGAAAGTTCAATACAGGAAGCGGCAGCACAGATATTTTTATTACTCCAGGGTACCGTTACCAAGCGGTTGACGCACTTATTACCAATTTTCATCTGCCAAAAAGTACCCTTCTAATGTTAGTAGCTGCCTTCGTGGGTTTGGAAGAAATGCATCGTATATATGCTCATGCCATAGCTTCGGAGTATAGGTTTTACTCATTTGGCGACGCAATGTTGTTGCGATAGGTCTACAGAGATAGACTTATTTTTAGTTTTAAAAGGGTCTAGGATTATACTAAACGGAATTTTTCCGATAAAAAGTTGAGAAAGAGCGAAAAAACCCCACCGAAAATTATTATCTTTAAGTCTTAGTAATAGATAACCAAATATGAAAATGTAGTAAACCACTTGGTTTTACGAATTAACTGACCATCAGAATTACATACATGTCAAACGTAGTTACGATTAAGAGGGGTGTCAATATTGATCTCTTAGGGGAGACCAATCCTGAACTAGACACTCCCCATGCTATCTCCACAGCAGCTCTTAAGCCTTCTGATTTTAACGGTATTCGATTTAAATTGTCCGTCAAGGAAGGAGAAGAGGTAAAAGCAGGTACTCCACTATTATTCAACAAGGATCTAGAGGCAATGAAATTCTGCTCCCCTGTAAGTGGCGAAGTAGTTGCTATTGTAAGAGGTGCTCAAAGAAGAATTCTGGAAGTACGGGTGCTAGCTGATAAAAAAACTAAGTACGAAAAATTTGGTTCTGTAGATCCGCACGCAATTGCGCGAGAAGCCATTATTGAAAAAATGCTTGAGAGCGGTGTTTGGCCTATGCTTAAACAGCGGCCTTATAATATTGTTGCAAACCCAGATATAACCCCGAAAGCTATTTTTATTTCAGGTTTTGACACGGGACCATTGGCACCTAATATGGGTATAATATTAGAAGGGCAAGAAAAAGAATTTCAAGCCGGAATTGATGCTCTAGCAAAATTGACAGATGGCCCTGTACACTTAGGACTTAGTGAGTCTAAGCCAACGGGTAAAACTTTGGCGGCGGTTAGAGGCGTAAAAGTGACCAAGTACAAAGGGCCACACCCCGCTGGGTTAGTAGGCGTTCATATCCATCATTTAGATCCAATTGATAAAGGTGAGCATGTGTGGACTATCTCTCCGGAGCATGTAGTTATTATAGGGCGGCTTTTTCTGACGGGAAATTATGACGCCCGAACGGTTGTCGCTCTTTCAGGCAAAGAGATTAAGCAGCGAAAATATGTTCAGACCATAGTTGGAGCGTCTGTAAAAGAACTTTTAGATAAAAATCTATCTGATGATGTTCCGGTTAGAATTATTTCAGGTAATGTGCTAACGGGTACGAAGATAGAGGCAGATGGGTATATGGGATTTTTTGAGCGTCAAATAACAGCTATTCGAGAAGGTATTGAGCCGGAATTATTTGGTTGGCTTATTCCCAAACCCAACAAATTCAGTATTTCAAGAGCCCTACCTTCCTGGTTTATGAGACAGGTTGGTGAAGTGAAGTACGATCTAGATACGAACAACCATGGAGAACTCCGGGCTTTTGTTGTTAGTGGAGAATATGAGAAGGTATTTCCATTTGACATATTTCCAGTTCATCTTCTTAAGGCCATCTTGAATGAAGATATAGACGCTATGGAGAAATTAGGGCTGTATGAAGTAGTCGAAGAAGATTTTGCCCTGTGTGAAGTGGTTTGTACATCTAAAATCAATGTTCAAAATATCGTACGCGATGGATTAAATCTGCTGCGATCCGAAATAGGTTAAATAATTACTAAGTTAATTCAAACGATAAACTATTCAATTTCCAATGAAAGCTCTACACCAATTCATTGACAACAATGTTCACCCACTGTTTAAAGAGGGATCTAAATTAGAGAAGTACTGGCCTGTATATGATGGCTTTTACACTTTTTTATTCACACCTGGGCACACCGCTGACGGAAAAGCTCACATACGGGATGGGGTAGATTTAAAACGAACTATGAATACGGTGATTACCGCATTAATTCCTACTCTTCTTTTTGGAATGTGGAATGTAGGATATCATCACTTTAATGCAATCGGAATAGGCGCAACATTTTTCGAGCAATTTTTATTCGGTGCTATCAAGGTGATCCCTATGGTGGTAGTTTCTTATGCTGTTGGACTTGGAATAGAGTTTTTGTTTTGTGTTATTAAAGGTCATCAGATAGAAGAGGGTTATTTAGTAAGTGGTATGTTAATACCCTTGATTATGCCGGTTGATTTGCCTCTTTGGATGTTGGCATTGTCGGTTGCGTTTGCTGTTATTATCGGTAAAGAAGTGTTTGGCGGCACGGGTATGAATATATTTAATCCTGCCCTACTCGCCAGAGCCTTCGCCTTTTTTGCTTATCCAACTTACATGTCAGGCGACAAGGTTTGGATTAATACAACAGGAACCGAAGGGATGATGGCAGTGGATGGTTTTTCAGGAGCAACTGCTCTCGGAGAATACGCAACTACTGGTGTTTCTCAGTATAGCGCACTAGACGCCTTTATAGGTATAATTCCTGGCTCTGTTGGTGAAACATCGGTAATAGCAATTATGTTAGGTGCTGGACTTCTACTATTTACGGGTATTGCTAGCTGGAGAATTATGCTAAGTGCTGTTGTAGGTGGAGTGATGATGGGACTTATCTTTAATGCAGTTGCCCCATTTGCATTAAGTGCAGAACAACAAGCGTTTATGGCAGTGCCTTTCTGGCAGCAATTAGTGATGGGTGGATTTGCATTTGGCATAGTTTATATGGCTACAGATCCTGTTTCTGGCTCACAGACTGATACGGGTAAATATGTGTATGGCTTTTTGATTGGTTTCTTATCTATTATGATTCGCGTCTTCAACCCGGCATATCCTGAAGGGGTAATGCTCGCGATTTTATTTATGAACACGATGGCTCCTTTGGTGGACCATTACGTTATTCAGGCTAACATTAAAAAACGTGAACAAAGACTAGCATTTAAAACAGCGGTATAATCATGGATGTAAATAAAAATTCATACACTTTTTTATTCGCTACGGCAATGGTCGTTGTGGTAGCTGCATCGTTATCGTTTGTCGCAACTAATTTAAAACCTTTTCAAGCGACCAATTTAGAACAAGAAAAAATGCAAAGTATTTTAAGTTCTATTCAAATACAGGTTGAAAGATCGGAAGCGCCAAAAGCCTTCGAAATTTACATAAAAGAAGCGATTGTCTTGCAGGAAAGTGAGGCTGTTGAGGGACAAGATGCTTTCTCTATAGATCTAGCTAAAGAGATTAGAAAACCTGATGAGAAGCGTTTATCTCCTTTGTATATAGCTGAGAAAGAGGGCGAGATCTATTACATTATACCTTTACAGGGTAACGGGCTTTGGGGTCCTATATGGGGATATGTTTCTCTCAAAGAAGATATCAACACTGTCTATGGAGCCACATTTGATCATAAGGCTGAAACACCTGGTCTTGGCGCTGAAATTAATACGCCCGTTTTTGAAGATCAATTTAAGGGCAAGCAAATGCTTGACTCCAACCTTTCATTTGTAGGCATTGACGTGCGTAAAGGTGATGCTTCATCAGAATATGAGGTAGATGGTATATCAGGAGGTACCATAACTAGTGATGGTGTAGAGGCTATGATATTAGACTGTGTTAAGGGATATGTTCCCTTTCTCAAAACGTACAGCGGTGCTATAGCAACAGCTTTACTTATAACAGAATAATGTTAGTGCTAACAATTTTTAAAACAACCCAAGAATCTAATCTAAACAGCCAAATTTTAATTAACCACTCATGGCCGACGTATTAGAAAAAAAAGAGGAAGCAAATGAATTGCTGATTGATAGGCAACCAAAAGAGCCTCTTCTCAGTAAAAAAAATCGAAAATTATTAAATGACCCATTGAATGACAATAATCCAATTACCGTACAGGTATTAGGTATTTGTTCGGCTTTGGCCATAACAGTCAAGTTATACCCCGCATTGGTTATGTCTATTTCGGTGTTGTTTGTGATGGCAGCGGGGAATGTGATTGTATCATTAATGCGAAACTTTATTCCAAACAGAATTCGAATCATCGTGCAGCTTGTGGTTGTGGCTTCATTAGTTGCATTGGTTGATCAAGTATTAAAAGCATTTGTTTATGATGTCTCCAAAGAACTTTCAGTATTTGTGGGACTTATTATAACTAACTGTATTATTATGGGCCGATTAGAGGCTTTTGCATTAGGTAATACAGTTTGGAAATCTTTTTTAGATGGAATCGGAAACGCCTTTGGGTATGCTTGGATTTTGTTAGCGGTAGCATTTTTCCGAGAATTATTAGGCTCAGGGACACTGTTTGGTTTTCAGGTTATACCAGATGCATGGTATTTAGCTAATGGTGGATTTTATAGCAATAACGGATTTATGCTTCTTCCGCCTATGGCGCTTATAACGGTAGGTATCATTATATGGGTACAACGCGCGCGCAATACTAAATTGATCGAGGAGTAATTATTATGCAAGAGCTCGTTAATTTATTTGTCAAAGCAATATTTGTTGACAATATGATTTTTGCCTACTTCTTGGGCATGTGCTCGTATTTAGCGGTATCAAAAAAAGTATCAACAGCAGTTGGTTTAGGAATAGCCGTAATTTTTGTTCTAACGATTACAGTGCCTGTGAATTTCTTATTAGAAAACTACATACTACGAGAAGGAGCATTATCATGGTTAAGTCCTGCCTTCGCGGAGGTAGATCTTAGTTTCTTATCATTCATCTTGTTTATTGCAGTTATTGCATCAATGGTTCAATTAGTAGAAATGACGGTGGAGAAATTTTCACCAAGCTTATACAATGCGCTAGGTATATTTTTACCTCTAATTGCGGTTAATTGCGCTATCCTTGGCGGATCTCTTTTTATGCAAGAAAGAAATTTTATTGGAATAACAGAGGCTACTGTTTTTGGATTCGGTAGTGGTATTGGTTGGTTCTTAGCTATTGTTGCTATTGCTGCCATTAGAGAAAAAATCCAATATTCTAATGTGCCTGCCCCTTTAAAAGGTTTAGGGATCACTTTTATTGTGACCGGACTTATGGGGATTGCATTTATGTCCTTCATGGGTATTAAGTTATAATCGAAAACGTTTAATACGATATTATCATGGCATTAGCAGCAACCACTTTAGTTGTATTTACCAGCGTTATAGTATTCTTTGTTGTAATACTGCTTCTAGTTTCAATTTTATTAGGGGCAAAATCTGTATTAACACCATCAGGCCCTGTTAAAATTACTATTAATGGAGAAAAAGAAATCGAGGTAGCTTCTGGCAGTACTTTGTTAAGTACGTTAGGTGATAACAAAATATTCTTACCGTCTGCTTGCGGTGGCGGTGGTACTTGTGTTCAGTGTAAGTGTCAAGTGCTTGAGGGTGGGGGAGAGATTTTACCTACAGAGACGCCACATTTTACTCGCGCCGAACAAGCCGAAAATTGGCGCCTAGGTTGTCAAGTAAAGGTTAAAGAGGATATGGATATTCAGATTCCCGAGGAAGTCTTTGGCATTAAGAAATGGGAGGCAAAAGTGGTTTCAAATTACAATGTTGCTTCTTTTATCAAGGAGTTTATTGTAGAGATTCCTGAGGATATGGATTACAAGGCAGGCGGTTACATACAAATTGAAATACCACCATGTGAAGTAGACTATAAAAATATAGATATCACAGCACATCCAGAAGAACATGATAGCCCTGATAAATTTCAGTTAGAGTGGGATAAATTCGGTCTTTGGGATCTTAAGATGAAGAATGAAGATACAGTTGAGCGAGCATATTCTATGGCAAGTTACCCAGCCGAAGGTCGTAGAGTAATGCTGAATGTCCGTATTGCTACTCCACCATGGGATAGAGCAAAAAATGGGTGGATGGATGTTAATCCAGGCATTGCTTCATCTTTCATTTTTGATAAGAAACAGGGGGATACGGTAACTATTTCTGGTCCTTACGGTGAATTTTTTATCAAAGAGGAGACCGAATCAGAGATGTTATATGTTGGTGGTGGTGCTGGTATGGCACCTATGCGTTCTCACTTATATCATTTATTCAAGACCCTAGAAACTGGGCGGAAGGTTTCTTATTGGTATGGCGGTCGCTCAAGGCGAGAGTTATTTTACTTAGATCATTTTAAACAATTAGAAGATAAGTTTGATAATTTTAAATTCTATGTTGTGTTGTCAGAACCATTAGAAGAAGATAATTGGGTTGAAAAGGAAGATATTAATGATGAAAAAGGTGATGGTTTCTTAGGATTCGTACATCAAGCCGTGATAGATCAGTATCTATCAAAGCATGAAGAACCTGAGGAAATAGAATTTTATTTCTGTGGGCCACCATTAATGAACCAAGCTGTTCAAAAGATGTGTGACGATTGGGGTGTACCCGAAGAAAACGTAGCCTTTGATGACTTTGGTGGATAATATCAGTGTACATGCATAGATTAATGCGAGTCAACGCAGTAAATAGAAACGGCCTTGGTCGTTTCTATTTTGTTTTAGCGCTATTTAGTTACCTACTAGTTACCATCACTTGTAGCCCTTCTACGGCTTATAAGACTTTACAAGGGCAAGCTCAGGGATCTACTTATACCATCCAGTTTGAAGTACCTAAAACCTTCGATGTAAAACAATTACACACGGAGGTAAGTCAGTTATTAACCAGTATTGATGAATCCATGAGTACGTATGTAGAAAGCTCCATTATCTCTGGAT
>PCAT01000045.1 GCA_002730655.1 Balneola sp. | reverse complement strand
TATCACCAATATTCGCCTCATTTTTCTCATCATGAGCCATCAGTTTACTGGTTTTTGTGATAAACTTACCGTAAATCGGATGCTTGACCTGTCGATCTACAGCAACTGTTATACTTTTTTGCATTTTGTTACTGACCACTCTACCAATTCGTTCACGGCGTTTTGATCTATTTAAAGTCGTTTGCGCTTGTTCTGCCATTTTTCTTCCTAGTAATTATTAAGCACTTTTCTGTGAGATTACGGTATGTAATCGTGCAATTTCTTTGCGTATTTCTTTTAATCGAGCAGGATTTTCCACCTGCCCAGTAACAGACTTAGTAAAGGCTAGCTTTTGAAGTGAAGTCTTCTCATCGTTGAGGCGGGCCTTCAGTTCTGTTATACTTAAATCTCTTAATTCGTGTGCTTTCATTATTTTTATTCTTTAAATGCCAAAGTATATTACCCTTTTAGATCTCTACGGGCTATAAATTTCGTTTTTATAGGCAATTTGTGAGAGGCCCGTCTAAAGGCTTCTCTTGCTCTTTCTTCACTTACGCCTGCAATTTCAAAAAGAATTCGTCCTGGTTTTACAACCGCTATCCAATGATCTAATGCACCCTTTCCCTTACCCATACGAGTTTCTGCAGGTTTACTTGTCATTGGGCGATCAGGGAATATGCGTATGAATGTTTGACCGTCTCTTTGAAGTGAACGCGAAATAGCTATACGACATGCCTCGATTTGCCGAGACGTAATAAACTTGGGCTCGAGTGCCTTCAAGCCGAAGTCTCCAAAGTTAATTTGGTGCCCTCGGTTTGCATTTCCTTTAAGTTTATCGCGATGAACGCGTCGGCGTTTTACTCGTTTTGGTTCTAACATAATTTCTTATCCTAGTTGTTATTCGCACGATTCTTATTTCTATTTCTTCGGCGATTTCTTCTGTCGTTGTTATCATTACGTCGTCCACGAGAAGATTCAGATTCTTGTTTAGCCTGTGCACCTGGTGTTAAATCTATATCACCAATTACCTCGCCTTTAAATATCCAAACACTTACACCTATAGATCCATAGATAGTGTTGGATGTAGATGTTGCGTAGTCGATGTCTGCACGAATGGTGTGAAGAGGTATTTGCCCTTCTTTATAGTGCTCTGTACGAGCCATTTCTGCTCCACCAAGTCTTCCGGAACATTTGACCTTGATTCCTTTAGCTCCCATTCTCATTGCAGAAGCGATTGCTGTCTTCATGGCACGCCTGAAAGAAACACGTGATTGAAGCTGTTGAGCAATATTTTGTGCTACAAGGCTCGCATCCACTTCAGGACGCTTGATTTCACTAACATTGATCTGTACTTCTTTGTTAGTAATTTTCTTGAGTTCTTCTCGTAATAGTTCAATCTGCTCACCACCCTTCCCGATGATGACACCTGGTCTAGACGTTCTTAGCGTCAAAAGAATGCGTTTTGGAGTTCGCTCGATGACCACATTCGATAATCCACCGTTGCGAAGCCGAGTATGTAAATATTCACGAAGTTTGCTGTCCTCCAAAAGTAGCGTTGGCTGCTTATCTTCGGAATACCAATTGGATTCCCAACCTCTAATAATTCCTAATCTAAAGCCTACTGGATTTGTCTTTTGTCCCAAAGTATTCCTCGTTTATTCCGTTACAAGTTCTGATTCTTTCTTCGCTACCACTACGGTAATGTGACAAGAACGTTTATTTATTCTGTGAGCACGGCCCTGTGGCGCTGGCTGAATTCTTTTTAATGTGACTCCTTCATCAACAAATATTGTTTTGACAAATAAATCTTCATTTTCGAAACGTTCATCTTGAAATTTATCCCGCAAATTAGCCGCAGCTGACTTCACCACCTTCGCCACATCGATTGTGGCTCCTTTTTTGAGAAACTCTAATTGTTTTATAGCTACATCAACACTTTTGCCACGAACAGAGTCAGCAACCAATCGAACTTTTCGTGGTGCTTTACGCAAGTGACGTTGTACAGCTTTCGCTTCAAATACTGATTTTTCCATGACAAAGTCCTTATTTAGCTTTCTTCATAGGATGCCCACGGAAGGTTCGTGTAGGAGCAAATTCACCTAGCTTATGACCAACCAAGTTCTCTGTGATGAACACCGGGATAAATTGTTTTCCATTGTGTACTGCAAGTGTTAGTCCAATAAAATCCGGAGTTATTAGTGATCCCCGAGACCATGTCTTGATTACTTTCTTACTTCCACTTTCGTTGGCCGCATCGATTTTACGTTGCAATTTGTAATTTACAAAGGGCCCTTTCTTTAATGAGCGTGGCATACCTTACTGATTATTTCTTAGTTTTTCTTCGACGAATGATGTACTTAGAAGAAATCTTTTTAGGATTTCTTGTCTTCTTACCTTTGGCCATCTGACCCCAAGGTGATCTAGGATGTCCCCCAGATGACTTGCCTTCACCACCACCCATAGGGTGATCTACAGGGTTCATTGCAACACCACGTGTCTGCGGACGACGTCCTAACCATCTACTACGTCCTGCCTTTCCAATTGTGGTATTCATATGATCAGGGTTACTTGTCGTTCCAACCGTAGCCATACATGTACCTAATACCATACGTACTTCACCGGAGGGAAGTTTTAGACTTACATATTTATCCTGCTTTCCTAGTATCTGAGCCACAGTTCCAGCACTTCTACATATTGTTGCACCAGCACCTGGACGTAATTCTACTGCATGTACAAACGTTCCTGGAGGCATATGTCTCAACTGAAGGGCATTACCCATATCCGGGGCAACACGTTCACCAGAGATAACAGAATCTCCAACTTTAAGACCGTTTGGTGCAATTATATAACGCTTTTCTCCATCTGCATATGCCAAAAGCGCAATACGCGCTGTCCTATTGGGATCATATTCTATCGTCTGAACCTTGGCAGGGATATCGAATTTATTTCTTTTAAAATCAATAATTCTATAACGTCGTTTGTGCCCACCACCACGATGGCGTGAAGTTTTACGCCCATGATGATTTCGGCCACCAGATTTACCTATCCCTAATGTCAAAGAAGGTTCCGGAGTACGAGTAGTTATGTCATCAAATACTGGTGCGATACGATGTCGCGTACCAGGAGTCATTGGTTTTAATTTCTTAGTAGCCATTAGTTGCTTCTATTAAATTTCTTCAAAGAAATCAATGCTGCCATCTTTTACTGAGACAATTGCTTTCTTATAGGTTTTAGTTCTACCCCCCTGAAAACCACTTCGGGTATACCGTCCTTTGGGTTTAGATGGCATGATCAGTGTATTTACCTTTGCCACTTTTACACCAGGGTAAAGAATTTCAACGGCTTTTTTTATTTCTGGCTTAGTTGCACCAATCTGTACTTCAAAAGTATATTTACCTTCCTGATCCTGAATACGACTCAACTTCTCAGTTATTAATGGTCGAATGAGTATGCTCATACTGTCACCTCCTCATTAATTTGCGTTTGAATACTATTTTCTAAAATACCAACAGCACTTTCTTGTATTAAAATGATATCACTGTTTAATATTTCGTACGTATTAAGAGAAGAGGCCACCATAACTTGCACTCTAGGAATGTTACGTGCAGATTTGAACACGTTAATATTTTGCTGTGCAGTTAGTATAGTCACTTTTTTACCGCTCAGCTCGAAAGCAGACAACAAGTCCATTATAGTCTTTGTACTAGGAGTATCATAAGTGAAATCAGTGGTCACTAGGATACTCTCAGACGCCATCTTCATGCTTAAGGCAGATTTACGTGCTAATTGAACAACTTTTTTGTTCAACTTGATTGTATACTTTCTAGGTTTTGGACCGAATACTGTACCCCCCTTACGAAGTAGCGGCGACTTTAAACTACCCCGCCGAGCATTACCTGTACCTTTCTGTCTATATAATTTTTTAGTACTCCCCGTTACTTCTGAACGACCTTTAGTACTTGCCGTACCTTGACGCTTAGCAGCCATAATTCTTCGTACATCTTCGTATACTACAACTTCGTTTGCATTGATTGCAAAAATATCGTCATTCAATAAAGCTGATTTTTTGGTTTTTTTACCATCTGTGTTATAAATGCTTACTTTCATGATTCAAATAACTCCACAGTTTTGTTGAGAATTTCAACGTAACTCCCTTTAGGACCTGGTATACTACCTGTTATTAGCATGATGTCAGAATCAGATAAAATCTTTGCAACACTCAGGTTTTTAACCTTGACTCGAGTATTTCCATACTGACCGGCCATTCTCATTCCTTTGAATACACGAGATGGATCAGAGGCATTACCAATAGCACCGGGGGCGCGCAGTCGATTGTGCTGACCGTGAGTTTCATCGCCAACACCGCCAAAATTATGTCGCTTAATAACACCTGAAAACCCACGGCCTTTAGAAATACCAGCCACATCAACAATATCTCCGACAGTGAATACATCATCTATAGTGAGCTCATCCCCTTCCGTAAAACCTTCTAGAATGAAATCCCTAAACTCTTTCACTATAGATTTAGTTTGTTCTGCGTTTGCTTTCGTAAGATGACCACGAACGGATTTAGAAATACTTTTACTTTTTTTATTAAAGTTCGCGAGTTGAACCGCACTATAGCCGTCGGACTCTTCGGTTTTGATTTGGGTAATAACAGAGGCTGGAACTTCGATAACTGTGACCGGTATACTTCTTCCTATCTCATCGTAGAGGCTTGTCATCCCAATTTTTTTCCCTATTAAACCACGCATTGGTTCTTAATCTTAGTTTATACTTTAATTTCTACGTCAACACCAGATGGAAGCTCTAATTTCATTAGGGCATCAACTGTTTGAGATCCTGTTGAAAGGATATCAATGAGACGTTTGTGTGAACGATATTCAAACTGTTCACGGGATTTCTTATCAACGAAAACAGACTTGTTCACGGTAATGATATTCTTACGAGTTGGAAGTGGGATGGGACCTGAAACTACAGCTCCTGTTGACTTCACTGTTTGAATAATTTTTTCAGCTGACTTATCGATCAAATTATGATCATAAGACTTTAGCTTGATTCTGATTTTTTGTTGTGTTGCCACGGATCAGAACTCCTTAATCTAAAATTTTAGTTACAACGCCAGCACCTACCGTACGGCCACCTTCGCGAATCGCAAAACGCAATCCATCTTCCATAGCTACCGGTTGGATTAACTCTACGCTCAACTTAACGTTGTCGCCAGGCATTACCATCTCAACTCCTGATGGAAGCTCACATGCTCCCGTCACATCCGTCGTACGGAAGTAAAACTGAGGGCGGTATCCTTTAAAGAATGGGGTGTGACGACCACCTTCATCTTTACTCAATACGTATACCTCACACTCAAACTTTTTGTGTGGGTTAATTGAACCTGGCTTGCACAGAACCATTCCTCGCTGAATCTGCTCCTTGTCAATACCTCGGAGTAGTATACCTGCATTGTCTCCCGCCTGACCTTGATCCAATAAACGGCGGAACATCTCAATACCAGTTACCACGCTCTTCATAGGATCTTCTACAATCCCTACAATCTCTATCTCATCGTTGAGCTTAAGGATGCCACGCTCAATCCTACCCGTAGCTACCGTACCACGACCCGTAATCGAAAATACATCCTCTACCGGCATCAAAAATGGCTTATCCACATCACGCTCAGGAGTAGGAATCGTGGTATCTACCGCTTGAATAAGCTCCACTACTTTCTCTTCCCACTGCGCCTCACCGTTGAGCGCGCCCAAGGCAGAACCTTGAATCACAGGAATATCATCACCATCAAACTCATAGCTGGATAACAACTCACGTACTTCAAGCTCTACAAGCTCTAGTAACTCCTCGTCATCTACCAAATCAACCTTGTTCATGAACACCACGATCTGCGGCACGCCTACCTGACGAGCAAGTAGAATATGCTCACGGGTCTGTGGCATAGGACCATCTGTCGCCGCAACCACTAGGATTGCACCATCCATCTGGGCCGCTCCAGTTACCATGTTCTTTACATAATCCGCGTGACCTGGACAATCTACATGAGCATAATGACGGTCCGCTGATTCATATTCCACGTGAGCTGTAGCAATGGTAATCCCACGCTCGCGCTCTTCAGGTGCATTATCGATCTGATCAAACGCCTGTGCAACGCCACCGTAGGTCTTCGCCATTACCGTGGTAATTGCTGCCGTTAACGTAGTCTTTCCATGATCTACGTGTCCGATCGTTCCCACATTAACGTGGGGTTTAGTTCGCTGAAAGGTCTCTTTTGCCATTTTATATCAGTATTAATTGAACGATTTATAAATCTATATTGCATGAGCCGATAGTCGGAATTGAACCGACGACCCCTTCCTTACCATGGAAGTGCTCTACCCCTGAGCTATATCGGCCGATGGAGCGGGCGACCGGGTTCGAACCGGCAACATTCAGCTTGGAAGGCTGACACTCTACCAATTGAGTTACGCCCGCTGGGGTGCGTGTGGGGAGAGCAGGATTCGAACCTGCGAAGTCGTAAGACAACAGATTTACAGTCTGCCCCAGTTGGCCGCTTTGGTATCTCCCCATGTTTGTAATTTGCACGGGAGTTGCCAAAGCAATTACGCTTAAATTACTAAATGTCAATATTTTCAATGAACGAGCCAGTGACCGGATTCGAACCGATGACCGACGGTTTACAAAACCGTTGCTCTACCAACTGAGCTACACTGGCTTTTTTACAAAGACATTAAAAATACCGCAAACCGTTGGAATTGTCAACACTAAACTAGTAAATACTTAATCTTTTTTATCTAACATAAGAAGTATTAAACCGATGACGGAATCCTAAATAACCCAGTAAAAAAACCAATTTACTTTACCAATGTTAATTCTGTCTTTTTCGACGAAAGTAAACAAAGCTGATCAGCCCTATGAAGGCCAATAGAATTAAAATAACCTGACTATATATTTCCAAATAGACTCCCACCCTACGCCAGTTATCACCCAACCACCAACCAGCATATACAAGAACTCCATTCCACAACATTGAACTAATAGCGGCACTGAATACAGTCGGCCAAATGGAGAGTTTACTAGCCCCTGCAATCAAAGCTATAACAGATCTAGTTCCTGCTAGAAATCGGTTGCTTACCACTACCCACTGCCCGTAACTATGCATCCACTGCCTACCCTCTTGTAAATAGGAAGGATTAGCGAACCTTAAAATTAGTTTCGCTAGTGTATTCTTAGCAGTACTAGTGAATCCATCTGAATAATAATTCTCCAAACCATTTCCTTTTTGAATAGTCATATTGGTTGAAGTAAACAACGGCCCTGCTAAGAAACTGCCCACTTGGTACATCGTCATAAACCCCAATATTGACATTATTACTGTTCCCAGCCATAGATTTAGGCTATTTATACTTCCAAAAGAAATTAGATATCCCCCAAAAGCTACGATAACATCACCAGGTATCGGGGGGACAATATTTTCAAAGTAGGCTACTAAAAATAAAATTAAATATATCATCATTGGAGATACTTGACCAATATAGTGGACAATAGTGTTAATTATATCTACCATTATATCGTACCCTCCCTAGAAGAACAGCGGCAATAAACCATACTGAAAATGGATTTAAATGTTCTTCTTTATTAAAACGGTGGCCATTACTGCTGCACCTTCATCTCGTCCAATAAAACCCATTCGTTCTGAAGTTGTAGCTTTAATCGATATTTGATCTAATTCCACAGAAAGAATAGAAGCAATGCGCCCTCGTATAGATGGTATAAAAGGTAATAACTTTGGGCGTTCCATTACTATAGTAGCGTCAATATTTCCTAGATTATAGCCCTCATGACCAACTAACTCGTACGCTTTTGTCAAGAAGTACACACTGTCAGCACCCCTGTAAGTTGGATCAGTGTCCGGAAAATGAGTGCCAATATCTCCCAAAGCTAATGCCCCTAGTAAGGCATCGGTAATGGCATGCAAAAGTATATCTGCGTCTGAATGTCCATATAAACCCATTTCATGAGCTATTGTAATCCCTCCTAATATCAGCGGGCGGTCCGCCGACCATCTGTGAACATCATACCCAAAGCCAACTCGAATATCCATAACTACTGTGGCACGTCAAATGATCCTTCTTCCAAAATCATTTCAGCAACTCGTAAGTCTATGGGAAAAGTGATCTTTAAGTTTCTTCTATCACCTGCAATGACTTTAACCTTCCCTCCTATCCGTTCCACCAGTGAAGCATCATCCGTTCCAAAATAGTCCTCTGCAATAGCCTTTTTGTATGCTCTTTC